>CABVEG010000041.1 GCA_902497185.1 uncultured Eubacteriales bacterium
TCTTCGTAATCTGAAAGACGCAGGCTGCGATGAGCCCACAATCCAAAAGTATTTTGAATTGCAAAATGAGAGCAAACGGCAGGAGCAATACAGACTTCTTTATTTACACAGAGCGTCACTTTTAGATCAGGTTCATGTCAGCCAACACATGATCGACTGCCTTGATTATCTGATCTACACAATGAAAAAAGAAAAAATTTAGAGTATTCGGGAGGTATCTATTATGAACATGACTTTTAACTTCAACAATCCTACAAATCTGATTTTTGGCAGTGGGAAATTAAATGAGCTTGGCAAGCAGAAGCTGCCGGGGAAAAAGGCACTCCTGCTGATTTCCAACGGAAAGACCACAAAGGTCAATGGCTCCTTTGATCGTGTTGTCAAACAGCTTCAGGCAGCCGGCGTGGAATATGCAGTATTCAACAAGATTATGGAGAATCCGCTGAAAGACGTTATCATGGAGGGTGCTGCTTTCGCAAAAGAGAACGAATGTGATTTTATAGTTGCCCTTGGCGGCGGTGCAGTGCTGGATTCGTCCACCGCTATCTCTGCTATGGCGACCAACCCCGGCGACCTGTGGGACTATGTGAACGGCGGAACCGGTAAGGGACAGCCCCTTGTAAATCCGGGGCTTCCGATTGTTACTATTCCGACCTCATCCGGCACCGGTTCAGAGATCAACTGTTGGGGTGTTATCTCCAACCCGGAGACGCATGAAAAGATTGGTTTCGGATATCCCGAGCTAGTTCCGGTTCTTTCCATTGTTGACCCGGAGCTGATGAAAACGGTTCCGGCGAGATATACAGCTTATCAAGGCTTTGATGCACTGTTCCATAATACAGAGGTTATGATTTCAAAGGGCATTAACATCCTCAGTGAGACGATTGCTCTTTCCGCTATTGAGAGCATTGCAAAATATCTTCCTCGTGCCGTAAAGGACGGAAACGATCTGGAAGCCCGTGAGTATGTGGCTTATGGCAGCACGATTGCCGGTATGACCATGCAGCTTACCAGTACTACAGCACAGCACTCTATGGAACACGCTATGAGTGCTTATCATCATAACCTGCCCCATGGAGCCGGATTGATCATCATTTCCAAAGCATTTGCAGAGTTTTTTATTGAGAAGCACGCCTGTGACGAACAGTTTATTAAAATGGCGAGAGTTATGGGAATCTCGAATGCTAATAAGCCGGAGGATTTTGTTACCGCATTGGTACAGCTTCAAAAGGATTGCGGTGTGGATGACCTGAAAATGAGCGACTACGGTTTTACTCCGGAGGAATCTATGACATTGGCTGTTAATGCGAGAGAAACGATGGGCGGACTGTTCCTTGCGAATCCATGCGAAATGTCTGATGAGGAATGTGCGGGTATTTTTGACAAATCCTATCGCTAATAACGAAAAACCGTGTCGAAAACTTGACACAGCTTGCCGCCAAATTTTACCGTTTCCCACATAATCCTTAAACGAAGGTTTCTGAAATGCTGTGGCGACAGAGCTTTGAGAGCGGCAATAAAAAAGCAAAACAGGAGGACAGAATATGAGTAAGATGAAAAAAGCGTTTTTTATTTTACAGTCCATTTTGGCAATGCTTAGCCTTATGGGGTGTACGACTGCACAGGGAAACGAAACCGAATCCCCAATTTCAGAAACAGTTCCATTATCGACAGGTCAACAGGATAAAGATACTGTTTCCGCTGAAAACACACAAAAGCCTGACAGTGAATCAACAAAGAAAAATGACATTTCTTTTAACTTTGAAAAGAAAACGGTACATCTAAACAGCGGCTATGATATACCGATTATGGGTCTTGGCACTTATGCTCTGTCTGACGAAGAATGCTACAACTCTGTAACAGCCTTATTGGAAAATGGAGGTAGGCTGATTGATACGGCATCCTTTTACGGAAATGAAGAAAGTGTTGGTCGGGCAATTCGGGACAGTGATGTACCGAGAGAAGAAATTTTCGTGACAACAAAGCTCTATCCGACACAATTTTCCAATCCCGAAGCAGCAATAGCGGAATCCCTGCAAAAGCTAAATATTGGCTATATCGACCTACTTTTACTACATCATCCTGGAACAAATGATGTGGAGGCATATCATGTGATGGAGCAGGCCGTCCGTGACGGTAAGGTACGTTCCATCGGACTTTCTAACTGGTATATAGAAGAACTGGAAAAATTTCTGCCACAGGTTACAATAATGCCTGCTGTTGTCCAGAATGAGATTCACCCCTACTATCAGGAGCAGGAGGTTGTTCCCTATATTCAGGAGCTAGGGATTGTTGTAGAGGGTTGGTTCCCCTTTGGCGGCAGAGGACACACAGCGGAACTTTTGGGAAATAAAGTGATTTCATCTATTGCCGAGGCACATGGCGTCACATCGGCACAGGTAATTCTTCGCTGGAACCTGCAAAGGGGCGTTGTTGTAATCCCCGGTTCCAGTAATCCCGACCATATCAGAGAGAATCTGGATATTTTCGGATTTGAACTGTCGGAGGAAGAAATGGATCAGATTGCCGTGTTGGACAAGGGTGAAAAGCATGAATGGTATTGATCTGAAAGCCGGTATAAATTGAAAAGCTCCGATTGTGAAATTGAACAGCGGTTGTGATATGCCGACTGTGAAAACCGTACGTACGGTGGTGTGGGAAGTCGGTAGATAAAATAACTATCTACCGACTATCCTATTTTTTAATCACAGAGCTATGGCTTAAATTAAATCTTTTGCCCTACCAGCCATATATAACGGTATATTTGTAAAACTATCATTTTTTTCATAGTTGAGCTTTGAATATCTTATTGCTTTAGCAGGTTTATATTGCCTTAAATAATTTTTAAAGCTTTCAGCATTTACACTTTCTCCGGCTTTAACCTCCACAGGAATAATATCCATTCCGTCCTGAAGCACAAAATCTATTTCTTTTGCCGATGTTGGAGCATAGTATTTAGGTTCAACATCGTACATTTCTCGTATCTGTTGAAGAACGTAATTTTCTGTTAGAGGTCCCTTGAATTGATAATCAGCACTTAGCAGCACAGCCTCGTTGCTTACACCTGCCATATGCTTTAAAAGTCCAACATCAAACATAAAGAGCTTAAAGTGATTTAATTGCTGAAAAGCTGATAATGGATGCTCAGGCTTAGTAACGTTATAAATTCTGACCACCATACCGGCAGATACAAGCCACTCTATAGCCTCCTCGTATTCCCTTGCTCTTGCACCCTCTCTAACAAGTCCATACAGAAACTTTTCATTATTTTTGGCAAGTTGAGTGACAATACTTCTAAAAACCATAAGTATTCTGCCACTGTTTACACTTCCGTTATGCTTTGAAAAATCGTTTTCATAAAGCGTAATAAGCTCATCCTGTATTTGCTTTATTCTTTCGGGATCCTTTTCTGTTATCCAAGAGTGCACACATTCGGGCATACCGCCAATAATAATATAATAATTGTACAGATCTAAAAGCCTGTTATGAAATATTTCTTCTATTTTCTGACCGTTTTTAACGGAGTTATAATATTTATATAACCCTTCGTCCAAAGCCTCCAAAAATTCGTCAAAGGTAAGAGGATATATATTGATAATATTTACCTTACCCACCGGATAGGATTTAGGCTTGGCAAGAAGTGTGCCTAAAAGACTTCCGGCTGAAATAATATGAAATTCATTTGCTTTTTCATAAAAATATTTCAGGCAATTTAAAGCGTCGGGACATTCCTGAACCTCATCAAATATTATTAAATGCTTTTCGGGCAAAATCTTTTTACCAACGATAAGCCCTAAAAGTTCAATAATTCTGGATGGATCCTTATTTGTTTCAAATATAGAGTTTAATCTGTCCTCTTCGTCAAAGTTAAAATAAAAATAATCCTCATAACAATCCTCACCGAATTTTTTCATAAGCCAGGTTTTACCAACCTGTCTTGCTCCTTTTAGTACTAAGGGCTTTCTGTGTGGGTCGTTTTTCCATTTAATAAGTAGGTCAAAAGCTTTTCTTTTCACATAAATCACCTCTGTTTGAAATTATTATAACACATAATTTTTAAGTATACAATAATATTTTACACATTTTAACGGAAAATTGTTTGCAAAAAACACATTATTTGCTTTGCTGATCAATTATTTCATATATAAAGATATGCTAATTATTATAATATACAAATGTTAATTTTATAAAATTGTTAAATGTACTAAAAATATTCAATCTATATAGATTTCTGTTTTTAGAAATTTATGCGATTATTTTATTTATTGCTATTTTTGTCTTACAAAAATAGTTATCTCCAAGTGAATCAGTAATAAAAATAACTAATTTCTGCTTTTCCTTAAAAACTTTATTTTCAACAGCTTTCTTTAGTTGTATTTTAAAATCCCCTACCTCAAAGAAAAAGTCAATACTTTCCTCAGGGGCAATTTTAACAGGTAGATTAATTTTAGTGTAAGAGTGGTCATACTGGGCATTATTTATCCATAGGATTTTTTTGTTTCCTTGAATATTTATAGAATTAATTTGTACATGCCTTATGCCCTTATTTTTTACAGTAATACAGTAAAAATTTAATGGTTTGCTAGAAATTGTATCTAATGAAATAGCCGCTTTAAACTCTACTTTAACTATTTTCTCCAGAGGTTGTTTATATTGTTTAACGGCAATTAGAACAGCTCCCGCTGTCAGTAAAGAACCTATTGTTGTTCCAATAGCTCCAAATGCACTCCAAAATATTTCCCAATTCATTTATGAATATCTCCTTTATTTTTATTTAACAATTATATCATTTTTAACTAAAATATTCAATTTTAAGATTGTCTTGAATTTGCTTTTGTATTAATTTATTTCTTCTTTTTATATAAAGGCTGTTCTGGTTCCGTGTTCAAGCTATAGAAAACTAATTTTAAGCCAATATAGGCATATTACAAGAAGCTAATGCTTCTCGTTGCTGTGTCGCTTTGCTCCACAGCACCCTGCTTCGCAGGGCAATATATTTATCCTTTAGCCTTGGCTAAAGGTAGCTTACCATCAGAAAAAACAGACAAGCCTGCTTTTTCTTCTGATAAGCTATATTATTGCGTTATTATAGTTTTATTACCTTGGAACACGGAACCTGAACAAAAAACACACATCTAATTAAAGATAACATAATTTTCTAGTTTTGTTTAAATTTGATGATTTGATTATATATTATAACAGTGCATACATTAGGAATTACCTAATGATGTCTTTAGGAACATAGAGGAACGCAGAAGCCCGGTCGTAATGACCGGGTTATTTTTATGCCGCAAGGAGGTGTTTAGAAAGGTGTACTTTAACGAATATTAAAAAATCATCAAAATTTGTGTTCGTTAAGTACCAAAATTATTAAGCGGACATATTCAAAAAATAAAAGACCTTTACGAACAAAAAGGAGGACAAATTGGACAACAGAACCTATTACTATGCAAGAGTATCATCAACGGAACAGAATTTTGACAGGCAGCTTGAGGCTTTTAAATCTATGGGAGCTGACACCAGAGATATTATCACAGACAAGGCAAGTGGTAAAAATCTTGAACGCTCAGGCTATCAGGCTTTGAAGTCAACTATTTTGAGAAAAGGTGATACTCTTGTTGTCAAAAGTCTTGACAGGCTGTCAAGAAACAAGGCTGACATAAAAAGTGAGCTTGAATATTTCAAAAATGAGGGAATCAGACTAAAGGTCCTTGACTTGCCAACAACTCTCATTGAACTTCCAAAGGAGCAAAGCTGGATATTTGATATGATTAACAACATTCTCATTGAAGTTTTAAGCTCTATTGCCGAACAGGAAAGGCTGACAATACGCAAACGCCAAAGAGAAGGCATTGATGCCGCAAAGAAAAAAGGCAAGCATCTAGGAAGGATAGCTATTAATTATCCATCTGAATGGAATGAGTATTACAGGCTTTGGATTGATGGCAAAATTACAGCACAGGAATTTATGTCAGCAACAAATTTGAAAAGAACTACATTTTACAAGCTACTTAAACAATACAGGGAGGAAAACAAATGGAAGAAACTAAATTAATATGTGCTGAATGTGGCACTGAACTTACGCTTGATACTGCTTTTGAATTTAACGGTGAATATTACTGCGAGGATTGCCTTGACGATTTGACCGTTATATGCGACCACTGCAATACAAGAATATTCAGAGAGTATGCTAACATTGATTCAAATTACACATTATGCCAAGAGTGTTATTATGAGCATTACACCTGTTGTGAGGACTGCGGCAGGATAATAGCCAATGAAGATTGCTATTACATTGATGAATATGATGATTATCCCTATTGCTACGGCTGCTATCAGCAAGTTCAAAAGTACAAGGGTATTCACGACTACGATTACAAGCCTGACCCAATATTCCACGGTAACGGAAATAGATTTTTTGGTGTGGAATTAGAGGTCGACTGTGGCGGTCACATTGACGATAATGCAAGAGAGGTACTTGAAATTGCCAATGATAACCAAGAAGAAAATCTGTACATAAAGCATGACGGCAGTCTTGAGGACGGCTTTGAGCTTGTAACTCACCCTATGACGCTTGACTACCACAAAAATATTATGCCTTGGAAGAAGATAATGGAAAGACTTATAAAGCTAGGCTACACAAGTCACAAGACAACTACCTGTGGCTTACATTGCCACATTAACCGTTCAGCCTTTGGTGATACCTATGAGGAGCAGGAAGAAGTGATTGCAAGAATACTTTACTTTGTAGAACACCATTGGGCAGAAATGCTTAGATTTTCAAGAAGAACAGAGGGACAAATGCAGAGATGGGCTGCAAGGTACGGTATAAAAAGTAAGCCAAAGGAGCTTATGGACGATGCCAAAAATAATAACTACAGCCGTTACAGATGTATTAACATACAAAACTACAACACAATAGAATTTAGGATGTTTAGAGGAACTTTAAAATATAACACCTTTATAGCCACATTACAGCTTGTTAATGAGATTTGTAATGTGGCTGTTTTTATGTCTGATGATGAAATTCAAAGTCTTACTTGGCTTGATTTTGTAAAAGGACTTAATACTTCTGAACATAATGAATTAATTACTTATCTTAAAGAAAGAAATATTTACGAAAGTGAGGCTGAATAATATGTGCTGTTTATTTGGTTTAATTGATTACAATAAGTGTTTTTCTATAAAACAGAAAGAAAAAATAATTAGGATCCTTTCAAGAGAATGTGAAGCAAGAGGTACTGATGCAACAGGTATTGCCTACTTATCGGGAAATAAAATGAATATATACAAAAAGCCCTTACCTGCTCACAAAATTAGATTTAGTCTTAATGGTAATCCCAATGTAGTTATGGGACATACTAGACTGACTACACAGGGAAGTGAAAAAAATAATATTAACAATCATCCATTTTATTCTGAAAAGCTTGGCTTTGCCCTTGCTCATAATGGTGTGCTTTATAATGATAAACCCCTAAGAAAAACAGAGAAACTCCCTAAAACAAAAATAGAAACAGATTCATACATAGCTGTACAACTTATAGACAGTAAAAATGCCCTCAACCCCGATGCCGTTAAGTATATGGCTGAAAAGGTCGAGGGATCTTTTTGCTTTACAATACTTAGTCAAGAAAATGAATTGTATATTGTAAAAGGAGACAATCCTATGTGCATAGCAAAATTCAATGGCTTTTACATTTATGCCTCAACAAAGGAAATACTTATAAAGGCATTAAAAAAGTTGGATTTAAAATATTATAAGTTGGTAGATGTAAAAGATGAAGAAATACTAAAATTCAATATCCGTGGTAAAATTACAAGGTATAATTTTACTATGAAAAGCTGTAGCTGTTATGGTTATCCATATTGGGACTTTGGAAGAAACAAGTCAAAAGCTGTTAAAAGCTATAAAGATGAATATATTGAGGATTTAATATATTTTGGCAAAATCGTAGGCATTGACAGAGAGGACATTATATCGCTGCTTGATATGGGCTATGACTACATGGATATTGAGGAAATGTTGTATGAAGCCGATTTTTATGGCGATGATATTTACTGTAGTGAAATATGATAAATAAAATAATTGGGAGATTTGAATCTCCTGATTATTTTTTATAAGTAGGGCAAAAAATACAGTATATAGTACGGAAAAGCTCAATATGTCAATAAAAAAGCCTGTAAAATAAACCTAGCATATTACCTACTTTAAAAGTTCATCGTAAGTAGTATCCAATATTTCCTTAATAGCTCTAAGCTGTACAAGCTGAATATGTTGTATACCTCTCTCAATTTTAACAAGAGTTTCCCTTGTAATAGGCACTCCAAGCAGCTGTACTTTTCTTACCAGTTCTGTTTGTCCCAGCCCACGAGATAAACGAATTTCTCTAATATTTTTACCGATGCTGCCATTGCAATCCTGCTTTATTTTTTGTTCATTCACATTATATCCCCTCCAAAGGACTAAAATTGGTTCATTTTTATTGATTATAATGTAATGCTGTGTTACAATGGGACTGAAACAAGTCCAATAAATTTTGAAACTGCAAATTCTTTTATAGAAAAAATATAAAATTATAATTATTTTTTATAACGTCATATTATGTCGTTGTGTGATGTTAGAATGATAATGGTGATGAAATATGGACAAACTGACAAGACTATTACTATTGCACTCCAGATTGACTAAGGGAGGAAAAATAAATAAACTTGCATTTTGTATGGAATGTGAGATTAATCCTCGTACTTTTGATAGAGATATAGAAGATATAAGATTATATCTTAGTGATTCCTTTAGTAATGAAAATCTGATTTATGACAGAAAAACAAATGAATATTATATAGAAAATTGTTTACCTGAAAATAAACTTGAAGCAGTCGAGTTTTCATTAATAAAGCGTATACTTATTGACTCAAATGCACTTAGAAAGGACGAAATGGAAGGCTTGCTTTATCATTTATTTAATATAACTCATGTAAGTAATAACAGCTTACTTAATGAACTTATGAATGATTTAGAATTGTACAAGGAGCCTGTACACAAAAAAGCTCTTATTAAAATGTATGGAGACCTTTCAATATGTATACGCAAAAAGTATGTAATAAAGCTTCATTACCACAAATCCAACGGCGAAGAAATATTAAGAGATGTATTCCCTTGCAGTTTAAGATATGATTCGGGATATATTTATTTATCTGCTTTCAGATGTGATATTGAAGCTCAATATCCTGCCTTTTTCAGAATCGATAGAATATATTCATTTGAAATTTTACGCAGTCAGTCAACGTCAGAGTCCATTAAGGTTATTAAATATAATGAGAAATATTTTAAAAACATTATAGGTATGTACGGAGGTGAATATACAAAAATCAAATTATGGTGTAAAAATAATATATTGGAATATGTTGAAAATACATTTACTGATATATTAGATATAGAAAAGAAAGAAAATGGAAGTATCGTAACTCTTAACGCATTTGAAGATGGCTTTGTCAAATGGTTGTCTAAATATTCAGTTGAGGATATTTATGTACTAAAACCTCTACACTTGATAAACAGAATAAAATATGAAGCTATTAATGTAATTAATAAATATGAAACGGAGGAAAAATAACTATGGCTAAAAAAATTCGATTTCCGCTTGAAATGGAAAATGAGGTACAGGTAAGGTCTTTGGAGGAATTAAAAAACAACTTTTCTTTGGAAAAAGTGCTTATGTATTATGATAATGGCAGACTTGATGTATGGCTTAGAGATAGGTATTACAGTGATATTGCGGATAAAATAGCTGCTCTTGATAAAGGCTCTGATTCATTTAATAAGGATATTTGTAAAATATTTGATGTTAAATATACAGAGGATGTAAATATAGACCTTAAATCAATCGAAATAATTAATGAAAGAATTTCTAAGTTAAAGTCTTATACCGATGATGAAAAATACAGAAAGGTTATTGACAACATTGCCTTTAATCAGGAGGAATTATGGGATTTGCTTGATGAAGGAAAAACAACTATATACTTATGCGGCGATAAATTTGATATTCCACTTACAAAGGAAGGAATCGAATACATTGGCGTCAATAATCCCATTGCAGTAATTGCTTCAAAAGTTGCTGTAGATTTTGAAAATAAAAATATAAAATTTAATAACATAAGATTTGATGAAAGCTATAAAAAATTATTGCTTCAAAGTACTTTGTTGGTAAATAATTATAAAAGCACAGCATCTGACTCTGCATATAAAAGTACATATTTAAGGTTCTTTATTTCAAATAAAGCTGAAGATGAAGTAAAAAGAACATATGATTATTTACATGATTTTATTAATAAAATACCGCTAGTGGAAAATCAATTTAGCGTTGAGGAATTTGGAATCATTGTGAGTGATTTCTGGAGCAGTTTTCGGTATGGATTTATTGGTGTAGCACGTATTAATGTACTTACGGATATTGGTGTAGCACGTATTAATGCACTTACGGATGTACTTACGGATGAAACTAAGAATCCACTATATCTTATATACAATGATAATTTAAATGATTATGGAAAAATTATATTGGAGGATTGTACCCTTAAAGTTGTATATGAAAATAGGTATGAATATCTTAATCCAACTAAGCGTGCCTCAATGATTGATTTTGCAAAAAAGC
>CABVEG010000042.1 GCA_902497185.1 uncultured Eubacteriales bacterium
AGCATCAATATCAAAAGTAACCTCAATCTGTGGGATACCTCTAGGAGCAGGAGCAATGCCGTCAAGACGGAATCTACCCAAGCTCTTGTTATCCTTAGCCATTGGTCTTTCACCCTGTACAATATTTATATCAACTGCTGTCTGATTATCCTCATAAGTTGAGAAAATCTGTTTCTTATTTGTAGGAATAGTAGTATTTCTAGGGATTAAAGCAGTAGCTACACCACCTGCAGTTTCAATACCTAATGTAAGAGGAGTTACATCAAGAAGAAGAATAGAACCTGCACCTTCATCACCTGCTAATTTACCACCCTGAATAGATGCACCAATGGCAACACATTCATCAGGGTTAATACCCTTAAATGGTTCCTTACCTGTAATCTTCTGTACCTCATCCTGTACAGCAGGGATTCTTGTAGAGCCACCAACAAGCAATACCTTAGTTAATTCACTTGCAGTAATATCAGCATCCTTTAAAGCTGTCTGAACAGGACCTAAGGTAGCTTCAACAAGATCATGAGTTAATTCGTTAAATTTAGCTCTTGACAATGTTACATCTAAATGCTTAGGACCATCAGCACCAACTGTAATATATGGAATATTAATGTTTGAAGTTGTTGCAGAAGATAATTCCTTCTTAGCCTTTTCAGCAGCTTCCTTTAATCTCTGCATAGCCATCTTGTCAGAAGATAAGTCAATACCCTCCTTAGCCTTAAAATCGCTAACTAAATAATCAATAATTCTCTGATCGAAGTCATCACCGCCTAAGTGGTTATTACCGCTTGTAGCAAGAACTTCGATTACACCGTCACCAATCTCAATAATAGATACATCAAATGTACCACCACCAAGATCGTATACCATAATAGTCTGCTCCTGCTCATTATCAAGACCATAAGCTAAGGCAGCAGCAGTTGGCTCGTTAATAATTCTCTTAACATCAAGACCTGCAATCTTGCCTGCATCCTTAGTTGCCTGTCTTTGCGCATCAGTAAAGTAAGCAGGAACTGTAATAACAGCCTCTGTTACACTTTCACCAATATAAGCCTCTGCATCCTTTTTCAACTTCTGAAGAATCATAGCTGATATTTCCTGTGGTGAATACTGCTTACCATCATTAGTAAACTTATAATCTTCACCCATATGTCTTTTAATAGAAATAACTGTACCGTCTACATTAGTAACTGCCTGACGCTTAGCAGTTTCACCTACTAATCTTTCACCACTCTTAGTAAAACCTACAATAGAAGGAGTAGTTCTCTCACCCTCTGCATTTGCAATAACAGTTGGCTGACCACCTTCCATAACAGCTACACAAGAGTTTGTTGTACCTAAATCAATACCAATAATCTTTCCCATTATTCTCTCTCCTTTTAAAATTAAATAATATATACGCCTTTTTAATATTGTTAGTCTGGGTTAGTTTGCAACCTTAACCATAGCAGGTCTGATTACCTTGTCCCCATGTTTATAACCTTTTTGAAAAACTTCAACTACAACATTTTCGTCACAGCTTTCATCTTCAATGTGCATTACCGCTGCATGAACATTTGGATCAAAGGGCTCGCCCTCTGCCGGAATTTCCTCAACACCAACAGCCGTCATAACCTCAAGCATCTGCTTTAAAATCATTTCTATACCCTTGTAGGTGCTGCTTTCCTTATCCTCTGTTGCTGCAACAGCTCTTTCAAAGTTATCAACTACAGGAAGGAACTTTTCAATAGTATCTCTCACACCATTATTATACATTCCCTGTTTTTCCTGATTAGTTCTTTTTCTGAAATTTTCAAATTCCGCAAGCTGTCTTAACCACTTATCCTGAGCTTCTTTAACCTGTTCCTCAGCTTTTACGAGTTTTTCCTCAAGAGTTTCCTCCTCAGATTTTTCACTTGCTTTAGTATCAGAAGTTTCAGTGTTTTCGGCAGTTTCAACAGTTTCCTCTGTGTTATCTACAGTTTCTTCCATCTTTTCATTATCCAAATTACTATCCATCATAACCTCCATCATCTCCATTGTTAAGCATAGCATCAATTATGCTGTCCAGCTTTTTAACAATTTCATCAAGTACAGATACTGTCTGGGAATAATTCATTCTGGTTGGACCAATTACACCAATTTTACCTACCGAATTATTTCCAAATCGGTAATTTGCCTTGACAATACTGCAATCCTTTAACTCTTCCATATTGTTTTCACCGCCAATAAGAATTTGAATCTTGTCAGCAGCTGTATCATCACCCTTACCTAAAAGGGTTATGAGCATATCCTTTTCTTCAAAAGCCTGAAAAATGTTTTTTGCCTTTTGCAGATCACTAAATTCAGGAAAGCCCAGAAGATTTTTAACCCCGCTTGTATAGAGGTGAACATCTTCCTCCTGATGTACGGTTGAAATAATTGCTTTAAATACCTTAGCTATGAGCTCCTGATAATCAGTAAACTTATTAATAAGTTCTGTGGTAGCGGCTCTGTCAATATCATCTAATGAATAATCTCTTATAATATTATTAATTTCATTTGAAATACTGTAAAGCCCATCCATATCAGGCACCGCCTTAGCCTTTATAATATGATTTTTAATAGTCTTATTATCCGTGACAACAACTGCTGCAACAGCATTAGAATCAATAGGCACAAGCTGAATGTGCTTTATCTTTATTTTGCTGCTTTTAGGCTCTGTAACCACTGTAGTGTAGCTTGTAAGCATTGAAAGTGCCTTAGCAGTCTGCTGCATAAGATATTCAACCCTGTTAACATTAAAGGAAATGGCATTTTTAAGAAATTCAACCTCATCACTTGTCAGTTCCCTTGAATGCATCATATTATCAACATACATTCTATAGCCTATTTGTGATGGTATACGACCTGCTGAAGTATGAGGTTGTTCAATAAGCCCCATTTCCTCCAGGTCACTCATTTCATTACGAATAGTGGCAGGCGAAATACCTAAATCATATTTTTTAGCTATAGTCCTTGAGCCAACAGGCTCTGCTGTAGCAATATAGTCGGTGATAATAGCTTCCAAAATTTTAATTTTTCTGTCATTAAGCTTCAACATTACCACCTCTTAATTTCATTTTGTTAGCACTCATTTAGTCCGAGTGCTAACTTTAAATATAATATACCACAAGGTCCAAACTTTGTCAATAGTTTTTAATAATTTTTTTAACAAGTTTTTATATAAATTTTATTACGAGTTTTATAGACAGCCTTTTATAATAAGGTAACTTTATGTTTTTACATATATAATATTTGTTTTTTTAAGAAAAACTTTATAAAATTTTAATTTTTTGTTGTATTTTATTATAAAAAGTTGTAAAATTATTTTATATCGTTTATATTTTAACAAAAAGGAGGAATTTAATTATGAACGGTTTAATTATGATGATTATAGCAATCATTGTATTAGGCGGAGCATATCTCATCTATGGAAGATACCTTGCTAATTTATGGGGTATTGATGAAAACGCAAAAACTCCTGCCTATGAATTGGAAGATGGTGTTGACTATGTTCCTGCTGATACTAATGTAGTATTTGGCCACCAGTTTGCCTCTATTGCCGGTGCAGGCCCTATTAACGGTCCTATTCAGGCAGCAATTTTTGGTTGGGTACCGGTTTTACTCTGGATTTTAATAGGTGGTGTATTCTTTGGTGCTGTCCAGGACTTTGCATCAATGTATGCTTCTGTTAAAAACAAGGGCAGAACTATTGGTTACATTATTGAACTATACATTGGTAAAATCGGCAAAAAGCTCTTTATGCTTTTCACATGGTTATTCTCAATACTTGTAGTTGCAGCCTTTGCCGATGTTGTATGCAAAACATTTAACGGCTTTGCAGAAGATGGTTCTACAGTTCTTGCCAACGGTCAGGTAGCTATGACAAGCTGTCTTTTCATATTTGCTGCTGTTGCTCTTGGTATATTCCTTAGAAAAAGCAAAGCAAACAAATGGGTAAACACTATTATAGCTATTCTTATATTGGTTGCCTGTATTGCTGTCGGTCTTTTTGTTCCTATATACATAGGTACCGGTGCATGGCATATTATTGTATTTATTTACATAGCTGTTGCTTCTATTGCTCCTGTGTGGATTTTGCTTCAGCCAAGAGATTACCTTAACAGCTACTTACTTGTTGCAATGATTGTTGCTTCAGTTTTAGGTGTACTTGTTGCTAATCCTACTATGGAGCTTTCAGCTTTCAACGGATGGAATGTGGAAGGTCATACTATTTTCCCATATCTTTTCGTAACTATTGCCTGTGGTGCCGTTTCAGGTTTCCACTCTTTAGTTTCTTCAGGTACAGCTTCAAAGCAGATTAAGAACGAAAAGAATATGCTTCCTGTTTCATTTGGTGCTATGCTTATGGAAAGTATGCTTGCAGTTATTGCACTTATTGCCGTAGGTGCTGTTGCTAAGGGCGGCGTTATACCTGATATGACTCAGCCTGCCATATTCGCAACAGGTGTTGCAAGTTTCCTTGTTAAATTAGGTATACCTGAAAGCATTAGTATGACACTTATTACTCTTTCAGTTTCAGCCTTTGCTCTTACTTCTCTTGACTCCGTTGCAAGAGTAGGCAGACTTGCTTTTGAGGAATTTTTCCTTGATGCTGATACTGACGAAGAAAATATGAGTGGCATTACTAAGGTTTGTACAAACAAATATTTCTCAACATTTATTACTTTAGCAGTTGCTTTTGCTCTTGCTAAGGTTGGTTATAAGGATATTTGGCCATTATTTGGTTCAGCAAACCAGCTTTTATCAGCTCTTGCCCTTATTGCCTGTGCCGTATTCTTTAAGAAAACAAACAGACAGGGCTGGATGCTTTGGATTCCAATGATTGTTATGCTTTTAGTAACACTTTCAATGCTTGGTATTACAATTTATACTAAGTTTACAGGTGTTGTAACTGCAACAACTTCTAATATGGGTGGCGACATTTTACAGCTCGCCTTTGCTGTTGCATTGTTTATACTTGGTATTATCGTTTCAATAAGCGGCTTAAAGGCTCTTACTGAAAAAGTAAATACTGCTAAAGCATAATTAAATACATTTCAAAAAAAAGAATCTGCCTGACAACAAGCAGATTCTTTTTTTATTATAAAAATTAAATTTCAGCCATTACATCCTGCATATCATATTTACCGGAAGTCTTACCCTTTATAAACTTAGCAGCCTTAATTGCACCAACAGCAAAAACTTCTTTACTATAAGCAGAATGGGTAAATTCAATAACCTCATCCTTACCTGCAAATATAACCTCATGGTCACCGACAATAGTGCCTCCTCTTACTGCAGAAAAGCCCAATTCACGTCTGTTTCTCTTTTCCCTTACCTGACTTCTGTCATAAACATATTCAAGACTGCCGCCTACACCCTCATTAACTGCATCGCCAAGTAAAATAGCAGTACCGCTTGGAGCATCAATTTTCTGGTTATGATGTCTTTCAACTATTTCAATATCAAAGCCTGCCTCATATAATACATCACTGTACTTCTTTAAAATAGTTGCAAGAAGATTAATACCTAAGCTCATATTTGCACTCTTAAACATCGCAACACTTTCAGACGCTTTATCAATATACGCCATTGTTTCTTCACTTAAGCCTGTTGTGCAAATTACTGCAGGAATACTCTTTTCTACAGCATAGTCAATAACAGCAGGTACAGCAGATGCCGTAGAAAAATCAATAATGGCATCAGCCTCAATGTCACAATCCTTTATATTTGTAAAAACAGGAAAGCCTGTATTTGCCGCCACCATATCAACACCTGCTACAATTTCAATATCAGGATCATTTTCTGCAAGTCCGCATATTACTCTGCCCATTTTGCCATTACAGCCATGCATAATTATTTTTGTCATAAGTTTTCTCCTTTCAAAAAAGGCGACCCAATGTACAGAAATGTTCATCAGCCGCCTTATTCTTTATAAAATTCCAAACTCCTTCATAGCCTTTTCAAGCATAAGTTTGTTATCTTCTTCCATTTCTATTAACGGAGCTCTGTAGCCTCCTACATTATAGCCCATTATATTAAGAGCAGCCTTAACAGGAATAGGATTAACCTCGCAGAATAAAGCCTTAACCAAGCCAAGACAATTTAACTGCATTTCAGTTGCTTTTTTAGTATCCCCATTTAAATAACTTATAACCATATCGTGGGTATACTTTGGCGCTATGTTTGAAAGTACGGAAATAACGCCCTTGCCTCCTAATGAAAGCAAAGGAACAATCTGATCATCATTGCCACTGTAAATATCAATATCACCCTGTGTTCTGTGAGCAATTTCAGCAACCTGAGAAATATTTCCGCTTGCCTCCTTAATTGCAACAATATTGTCAATCTTTGAAAGAGTTTCAACTGTAGACGGAGCAATATTTAACCCTGTTCTTCCTGCTACTGAATACATAATAACAGGTAAGTCTGTTGCTCCTGCCATATCCGTATAATACTTCACAAGACCTTTTTGTGTAGTCTTGTTATAATAAGGAGTTACAATAAGCAAGCCGTCAGCACCAACCTGTGCACATCTTTTGCAAAGCTCTATACCGTGCTTTGTATCATTACTGCCTGCACCTGCAACAACAGGTACCCTCTTATTAACCTTGTCAACTGTATATTTAATTGTTTCAATTTGCTCATCATCAGTTAATGTTGATGCCTCACCTGTCGTACCACAGATAATAATGGCATCAGTTTCGTTGGCAATCTGATTTTCAATTAAAGAACCAAGAACCTCAAAATTAACACTGCCATCTTCCTTAAATGGAGTTACAATAGCAACACCTGCACCTGTAAATAAGGTCTTACTCATATTAAACGCCTCCTAATATAATTAATTATTTGTCAAAATAACCTTTAGCAGCTAAAAGCTCTGCCATAAGAACGGCACCACCTGCTGCACCTCTTAATGTATTGTGTGACAAGCATACAAATTTGTAATCATACTGGCTGTCCTCTCTTAATCTGCCGATTGATACAGCCATACCGTTTTCTAACATTCTGTCAAGTTTAGCCTGTGGTCTGTTATCCTCCTCAAAATAGTTAAGGAACTGCTTTGGAGCTGAAGGGAGCTGAAGCTCCTGTGGAACACCGCTGAAGTTTTTCCAAGCCTCAAGAATTTCTTCCTTTGAAGGCTTATTATCAAAGCTTACAAATACGGCAGCAGTATGACCATCTGAAACAGCAACTCTTAAACACTGAGTAGTAATGTTAGGTGTAGTTGCATTTTCAATAACATTACCGTTAATCTTACCCCAAATCTTCATTGGCTCAAGTTCAGACTTTTCTTCCTCACCGCCAATATAAGGGATAACGTTATCTACCATTTCAGGCCATGTTTCAAAGGTTTTGCCGGCACCTGAAATAGCCTGGTATGTACAAGCTAACACATTCTTTAAACCATATTTTCTAAGAGGATGTAAGGCAGGAACATAGCTCTGTAAAGAACAGTTTGACTTAACTGCAATAAAACCTCTCTTTGTACCTAATCTCTTCTTCTGTGCCTCAATAATTTCAATATGTTCAGGATTTATTTCAGGTACCACCATAGGAACATCAGGAGTACCTCTGTGAGCTGAATTGTTTGAAACAACAGGACATTCTGCTTTTGCATATCTCTCCTCTAATGCTCTGATTTCGTCCTTTTTCATATCTACGGCGCAAAATACAAAGTCAACCATAGCTGCAATTTTTTCAACATCAGCAGTGGCATCCATAACTGTAAGCTCTGCAATTTTTTCGGGCATAGGTTCTGTCATAGCCCATCTTGAACCAACAGCATCCTTTAACTTCTTTCCTGCAGAACGAGGGCTTGCCGCAACAACTACTACATTAAACCAAGGGTGTTTGTCAAGGAGTAATGCAAATCTCTGACCTACCATACCGGTAGCACCAATAATACCTACGTTAAAAGTTTTCATTTTAAACCTCCAAAATATTTTTATAAGTTTATAAAAAGAAAAAAGATTGACAAAAGCCAATCTGTGTCATACAAAAATATACACAGATAGCTCTCCATTAGTTCTCCATCGGAATTACCAATGACAGTCATCAGGCTGTTAACACTGATAACCAGGAAAAATTTTGCAGTAAAAATAATTTCCTTCGGCATTATCCCCTTTCGACATTCCTCAAACGCTGCTGCTAGCATCAGAATACCTACTATTGTCAAATGCGCCTCTATCTTCTTGCTATTTTTAATATATCACTATTTATCCCACTTGTCAACACATAGAATAACTTTTTCAAGACATACGCACAAATATTTTTACTATCCCAAATTTTACCCTAACCTAATTTTTAAATATTCATAATCTGCTCTAAGTATTCTTCAACATTCATACTGATACGAGATTTCTTATTTTTTTAATGATATATTTCCTATTTGAAATAATTTTAGAATTGACAAGCACCATTTTTTTATTATATTTAAATTTTGTGCCGCTATTTTATCTAATGTTGTATTTGCATCTTCTCTAAAAGTTACATCCAAATGCCAATGCATTATTTCTACTGACCAATGCTGTCTTATTACCTTTGCAAGTAAATCTATATTTACAGGTATACTACTTATGTAATATATTTTTTCTGTTACCTTTTTATCCTCTTTTATTATGGTTTTACATACCATTCCTATACTTTATATGCCTTTCCAGTGTTTTCTTTCATTCATCCAATTTATTTTGTCACACTGATAATATTCTCTCACTTCAATTTGCGAATGGCATTTTTCTGTTGTTTTTTTGTATCCATTGTTTTCTTTGATTTTTTTCAAAAATTCACTATCTTCAAAGTATTCTGATATTTCTTCATATAAATTCTTTTGATTTTCTTTTACAGCTAATACATAATCTGCTCTCTTAGATTTTATTTTTTCTGCTATTGCTGTTTGAGCACCCATAGCATCTATTGTTATTATATTTCCTTTTATATTTATGGTATCTAAAAGCTTTGGATTTGCTGTAATTTCATTTGATTTCTCGCCTACAGCCTTTTGTCCAAGACAAAAACCATCATCATAACACCATGCTGATACTATATGATTAGCTTTCATTTCTTTTACTTTGTTTCCACACATAGTTTTACCGTCAATACAGATAATTTTCTTTAATTTCTCCCCTTCATCGGTACTTATTAATTCATTCCACTTTTCATATAATCTCTGTATATGTTGTGGATTTATGTTCCCCATAACTCTCTGAATTGTATCGTGTGATGGTATACCATTTTTTAATTCTATATATTGTCTTAAAAAATCTTCATGATATTCTGCAAATGTCTCCATATCCTCCCAGTCATCAGCATTTGCCAACTTTGCAAACAAAACGATTACAATTATATCCAGTAATTTATGTCTCACTTTTGACTGCTGTCTTACATCTTCTATTATTTCTATATATTTTAATATTTCTTCCATTTTAAACACCGCCTTTCTTTTAGTTTAACATATAAAAAGCAGTGTTATGCTAAAGTTTGTTTACAATTTATTTACTCATGCATTTGTCCTGCAATTTATTTATCAATTTCAAATACTATAACCAAATGAACATCCTAAAAAACAGACTTAATCAACATTTCCTTCCTTGCTTACATAAAAATAGGGTTAAGGTTTTAAGGGTGCGGAAAAACACCCTTAAGCTATTCACTCCTTATCTATAACAACATAATCCTTTTCAACAGCTAAATTGACAATTTCATTAATGTCAATTTTCAGCGCAATTACCATATTTGCTAGTGTTCTTATACCGGGAAAGCATTCCTGACGTTCTATATTTGAATACTGCTTTTCAGTAATTCCGCACTTTTCAGCCGCTTCATTTTGGGTATACCCCAGTTCGTTCCTTTTTAAAATAAGGAGTTCATTGTAAGTTTGCTTTAATAATAGTGAATTTTATCCTGTTCTGATTTTTTCACGATTATTTCCTCCTAAAATCTGATAAAATATACAAAAATATTCTATCAGGGGAGAAAATTTATTTGTATGCAATGTATTTCATATTAATACATTTTGTGAATCTTAAATAAATACCAACCAGTTAACAAACCAACGAGGGTTTTGTTGTTCTTAAGGGTAGTCGCATATCACCTATTTATGATGATACCCTTCCTGCTTTAATTA
>CABVEG010000043.1 GCA_902497185.1 uncultured Eubacteriales bacterium
TTTAACGGTTGCACCCTTTACAGCCTCGTTATTTGAACCGCCTGTAAGTTTAACTACAGCATAACCGTCATAGTCAACCTGTAAAGTAACAGTCTGTTCAAACATATCTCCGTCATTTTCAATGCCTGTAGCATTAACAACAACATTTGAGTAGCCTTCCTTAGATACTGTAACCTTATACTCACCGCCAAGAGCAGCCTGAGCAGTATAAACACCATTACCTGTATGGCTAAATGTTAAACCGCTTGCCTCTACGATTGCATCAGTTACTGCATTGCCGCTTGCATCCTTAACAGTAATCTTAACTGTACCTGATTCTGTTACAGGGAATGCCTTTAATGTACCTGCATAAGTTGAAACAACCTCAGGAACATCCTCAGCAGCATCTAATCTTGTTACCTGTGTATTGCCTGATGCATCACAGTAGAAATATGTAGAATTTGTATCCCAATTTGCAATAGAACCGCCGTCAAGCATTGTAAGACCGTTATCAGAAAGACCTGCTTCATTTCTTTTTGAAGCCTCTACAACCTCACCGCTATTATCACCTGCCTGCTTTTGATTTACATTAATATTACCAAAAAGCTTTAATCTACAGGTAGCATCTCTTAAATTCCAAGGTCTTTTACAGCTGTTGAAGTAGTTGTTTTCTGCAAAGCATGATGCAGCACCTCTAAGGTCAATAGTAGTATCTGTTGCACCATCATAGTAAGTATTGTAAATGTGAATATTACCGCCGGCAGCAAGAGGCTGTCTTGCAGCAACATTTTCATACCAGTTGTGGTGTAATGTACTGTTATACTGAACTATCTTATCACTTGAACCGATAAGACCTGTCTTATGACAATTTACAAAGTGATTGTATGATAATGTAAAGTTATGACCTCTCTTAAAGTCAATAGCACCATCACCTTCAGCCTTATCTGTTTCAGCAGGGTTAGCACAGTAGCCAGGGTAATAAACATTGTTATGTACCCATATTCTTCTGATCGGTGATGTAATAGCATCATCGCCCTGGAATGCAGTAGCATCCTCTGTATAATTCTTAAATGTAATGTTTCTTATTTCAAAGCTCTCGCCTGCCTCAGCGGGACAAGTGGCTGTCTGTGAAAATGTAAAGCCCCAGCCGTCAACTGTAGCATCATCACCTATACCTTCAATAGTAACATTTCTTGCATACTTTGTAATTGCAAGATTACCGTTATCGCCCTTAGCACCGCCAAGGATAGGATCCTTAACATTATAAGGAGTTAAGTTGTCAGGTACGGTAACTTTACCGACAATTCTTACAATAATAGGTCTGTTGTCAGTAATTGTAACTTCCTGAACAAGTTTCATATTGTTGTTAAGAATATTACCAATACCCTTACCATCTCTTGTGTAAGGACTGCCGCTTGATGGAGTATAGCTCCATGTTTTGCCCTCATAGCCCGGAAGCTCAACTGTGTTCTTGTTTTCATCGGTTACATAAACAATAACCGCATTATCCTTTGGTGTACCATCATTATTATATGCACCTACACCCTGTGAATAATTAAAGTGAGCATAGCCTGAACGATCGTGAGCATATACCTTAATATTGTTATTAGTATACTCAGTGCCGTCAGATGCCGTAACCTTTAATTCATAATTACCTGCTGCAACACCCGGTATATCAACACGGCCATATCCGCTTGAAGATGCCTTTCTTACAAGGTAAGTCAAATCATCGCCTGTAAGATATGTATAATCAGCAGAAGAGCCTAACATTTGCACTGTCAGGGTTTGAATCAGGCCATTCAGCATAAATGGTTTCATTCCAACCTGCTGCTACAGAAAAGCCTGCCGCCTGAGCAGTAACAGGACCAATAGCCACTGATGAAAAAAGCATTGCAGTTGCAAGAATACCGCTTAAGGTCTTCTTAAAACACTTTTTCATGTTTAAATTTCCTCCTTTTTAATTTGACCGTCAAGGTCACTCCATCTCTCCGATTTTAGATCCGAGAGATGGAAATAATTTTAAATAGCATTATATCAATCTATTCCCAATATAATTCTGCCTACAAGATAAGCATCATAAGCAGTTACCTTACCGTCACCGCTAACATCAGCTAAGGCTGAATTTGTAACAGATGAACTCTTGCCTGAAGCAAAGTCAAGTATCATACGAACATCAGCAGCCTGAACAGTACCGTTGTTGTCCGCATCACCTATAACAGGGTCAGGAGTAGGGTCAACGCTTGTGTCATAGACGATTGTAATATATGAAATTTCAGCATTTGAGCCATTTACAGATTCTATAATGTAGCTGCCTGCCGGAATTGTATTTGTTGTTTCAGAGCCTGCTGCATATTCAGCAACAGTATCCGGTGTGCCATACTCTCTGATCTTAACATCATCTCTGCCGCTGTTTACCATTATTGTAATCTTTGCAGTCTTATCAATCTCAAATGTAATATAACCGCCGTCCTCTTCACCTCTGATTCTGCCGCCTGCAGCTACAATATCACGTAATGCGAAGGATACGTTACCGGCATTTACATTTTTAGAGGTAATATTAAAGTCACCGCCGCTTGCTGATGTACCTAATACATACTTACCTGCAGCAGCATATTCGTTATCATCTATAACAGGAGCTGTAGTTGTTTCTGTTGAGCTTTCAACAGTCTTAGTAGTAGTCTGTGATGAAATCTCAGACTTTGTTGTTGCCTGAGTAGTTGGCTCAGTCTTAGTAGTAGTAGCCTGTGATGGATCCTCAGAGCTGCCATAAGCTACAGCAACCTTTGTAACATTAATGCCCTTGCCTGCAGAGTAAATGTAATAAGTACCTGCTGATGGCAATGCTACGCCTGTTGATTCACCTGTAGCAATAGTACCAATGATATTGCCGCTTGCATCAGCAACATTAATTGTTCTTACATCTGTACTTGTTGAAGATGCGGTTACATAAACTGTACCTGCCTCTGCAACGTCAACACTTATAAGACGCTTGCCTGTTGCAATGTCACCTGCACCACCAAGCTGAATACCCTTAGATGAACTTACTGTAACAGAGCCTGAAGAATTAGTTATAATAGAGAAGGCTCCGTTTGTTCCAAGACCTGTTACATTAGAAGTCTTAGATCCTGTTGATACATCAGTCTTTCCATCTAAAACAAGGTCAAAGCTTGATACGCTTCCGCCGCCTGTTGAACTATTTCCTGATTCTTCTGTTTCAGTAGGCAATGTTGAAGTCTTTGCTTCATAAGCTGCTGTTCTTGCAGTATAGAAAGTACTTCCGTCAACACCTGTTGCACTCTTGCTGCTTACATAAGAATTGTCAGCCTTATATGTATAGCTGCCCAAAGCGCTCTTCATATCAGCATTTACATTGTAATCAGCATCGTCAACTGAATCATCAAATGTAAACTTAAAGTTACCGCCGTCAATACGTCCTGCATTTGCAGTTACGTAAGCAGGAACATCCTTAGCTGCTAAAACGTCTGAAGCACTAACACCTAAATCTCTTGTTGTATCAAAGTTGTTGTATGAGGTACCACCCTTAACAGTCGTAACAGCTGAAGGAACTGTTTCGGTTCTGCTTGATACAGTGTAACCGTCGGAATCCAAATTATATGTTCCGTCGCCATTGTTAGCCTCAATAAATTTGTATGTACCTGTCATAATGTTGTCATACATCTTTATGATACCGCCCTCTTCGCTTGAGAAGGTACCGCTGCCCTGAGCATCTGTACCCTGCATTGAACTCATAACAGGCTTAGAAGTATTTCTGAAGTAATTGCCTTCTACAAAAAGTGAAGCGCCTGTACAAGCACCTGCACCGTACTTAGCAACACCGTCATAGTAGTTGTTGTATACGTGTACAGAACCTGTTCTTACTCTTGGGTGTCTTGAGTCTGAATGGTCAAACCAGTTTCTTGCATATGTAATTTCATAATCAGCACTTTCACCTAAACCGCAAAGATTAACCTTTCCTGAATCCCAGTAATGGTTGTCGGCAATTGTTATCTTAGTTGATGTTTTCTTTAAGTCAACTGAACCGTCGCCCTTTGCCTGGTCCTTGTCACTACCCTGACCACCATAGAAGAAGTCACAGTTGTGAACCCAAACTCTCTGGCTCTGATTAGTAATAGTAACACCGTCTTCATCACTTGTTGTCATATCCTTGAAGCCTAAATTTCTGACTTCAACATTGTTAGCCTCAACAAGGTTAAAACCGAAAAGAGCAAAAGTGTCATTTCCCACACCTTCAAATGTAACAGGTGCATTAGCTCTCTTAAGATCCAACTGATTTAAGCTCTGATCTGTACCTGTAGGTATACTTACCTGACCAATAAATCTGAAATCAAGAGGAGTAGTTTCATATCCCTTTTGAAGAGCTACAATAATAGGGCCAAGGCCTGTACATGTTGTTGTAGCGCCTTTATTGTTGGTAACTACATCCATTGTTATGGAATTTTTATTTTCATTTGTTACATAGAATACTTTTGCATTGCTCTTTAATGTACCATCATCATTGTAGGCACCTGAACTGCTGCCTCCGTCAGAGAAAGCAAAACCATCTCTTTTGTAACTGTCTACGGTAATTGAACCTGATTCGTAAGAAGCAAGCTCAGAACCTGAACTGTTTTTTGCTACAATCTTCATATTATATGAACCTGCAGCAAGGCCTAATGCATCAGCACGTACAAATGTACCGTACTCACGTACAAGCTCATCATCAAGTTTAGTGTAGCTACTTTCTGATGTCTTCTTAACATAAGCCTCATAAGAAGAAGCTCCTGAAACAGGAAGCCACTCTGTATATGCAGTTTCATGCCAACCCTTGCTTTGGGCTGTTATTGAGGCTGCATTTACAGTCACCGCACCAATATTAGCAACAGTAATACTTGAAACTAACATTGCTCCGGCAAGCAAAGAACTTAAAATTCTTTTTAAGCCTTTTTTCATACTTTATCCTCCTTTTTTAATGTAATAATGAGAATATTCAAATCGAATTTTATTATGTAAATAACACCATTCGGCAAATTTCCTCATTATCTATAATATTTAACATATATTATATTAGCGTAAAATTATGAACAATTTATGAATTTACAACCAATAATTAATGAATAACAAAATTTTGTTATAAATGTACATATTTTAAGGTTAATTTTTGGTTAATTTGCAGAGATAAATTTTATATAATTATTATAAGATTATTATAAGAACCAACATTTTATACAGACGAGGTCTTTTTATGAGGAAAGCTATATTTTTAACAATATTTATTTTATTTTTAACAGGTGGATTTATGATGTACAGCCATGGCAGCATTGCTTTAGGCAATGTTACTATTTATGAACTTGGAAATGCAATAATAGGAACTGATGATGCAAACAATTCATCAAAAAGCACAAGCCCCCTTAAGGTCAGCTATGCAATAGACAAAAAAACAGGTATGGCAGATGATCTTTTTAATATAAATGAAATGGCCTCCAAAAATTTACATATTAATATGGAAGGAAATGGTCCAAAAATACTTATTTTTCATACCCACGGAAGTGAAATGTATGCAGACAGCAAAAACATAAATGAGGGTGTAATCGGAGCAGGAGAACAGCTTAAAAGCATACTTGAAGATAAATATGGTGTGGAATGCCTACACATTACGGACAGATTTGACTATGTTAACGGAAAAGTACAGCGTGACGGTGCTTATGAAAGAGCAGAACCTGTTATAACAAAAATTATTGAGGAAAACCCGTCTATACAGCTTGTTATTGACCTCCACCGTGACGGTGTAAATGAAAACCTCCACCTTGCCACAAATATTGACGGCAAATCCTATGCCAAGATTATGTTTTTTAACGGTATATGCCGCAAATGGGATAACGGCAGCCTTGTACCCATTCAGGGACTTGAAAACCCCTACGTTAAAACTAACCTTGCTTTAAGCTATCAAATGCAGAAAGCCGTGTTAAATTTTAATCCCGACCTTCCCAGAAAAATATACATAAATGCCTACAGATATTCCTTGCATATGAAGGATAAGAGTATGCTTATTGAGCTTGGGGCACAAACCAATACGGTAGAAGAAGTGGGAAACAGTATAGAAATTATTGCTGATGCCATTGGAGAGGTCTGTTTATAATGCTTTGGAAAAACTTAAGATTATATACCCAATATAAGCCATTGTTTAATAACATTTTGTTGACAGTTTTTCAATAATGGTATATCATCTATTTAAACATAATACTACGAAGAGGAAAACACTATGAGAAGAAAAGACAGAGAAGTAACGGATGAAAATAAAATTGAAGAAATAATGTCAAAATGTCACTGCTGCCATTTGGGACTTAATGATGACGGAAAGGTTTATATTGTTCCCCTCAACTTTGGCTTTGTTAAAGAAAAGGGTAAATACATCCTTTATTTCCACGGCGCAAAAGAGGGCAGAAAAATAGACATAATTAATAAAAATAATTTAGTTGGCTTTGAAATGGACAGAAATTATGAACTTGTAACAGGTAATACTGCCTGTAATTACTCTGCACTGTATCAAAGCATAATAGGCAACGGAAAAATTTCCTTTGTTGAGGATAAAAAAGAAAAAATAAAGGGACTTAATGCAATAATGAGGCAGACTACGGGAAACGGTCAATGGGAATTTAAGGATAAAATGCTTGACGTTGTGGCAGTGCTTAGGGTTGATGTAGACGAACTGAGCTGTAAGGAGCATTTGTGATATAAATTATAAAAACAATTCCTACCAAAACACTTGACATTCCTATCCAAAAGTGATACCATATTAAATGCCGAGGAAAACACTCGGAAATATAACAGGGACGGTGATAAAATGAAAATATCCACAAGAGGAAGATATGGCTTAAAGGCTATGGTGGATATTGCGGCAAATTCACAGGAAGGCTGTGTTTCTCTTAAATCCATTGCAGAGCGCACAAATTTAAGCGAAAGCTATCTTGAACAGCTTATTGCTCCCCTTAAAAAAGCAGGTCTTGTCAAAAGTACAAGAGGTGCAAACGGAGGTTATATTTTAGGCAGAAATGCAGAAAATATTTCAGTAGGAGATATTTTAAGGGTTGTTGAAGGACCTCTTGAGCTTGTGGAGTGCCTTAAAGGCGGTGAAAGCTGCGGAATGGGTGATTGCAGTCAATGTGCCACCAAGGATGTATGGGCAAGGCTTAGCGACAGTGTAAGTGAAACAGCTGACAATATAAATTTATCTGAACTAATATAAGGAGTTGAATATAAAATGGAGTATTATTTTGACAATGCGGCTACCACACAGGTAAGGCCCGAGGTAGCAAAGGAGATCATACCATACTTTACCGAAAGCTTTGGTAATCCTTCAAGTATTTATAAAATTGCACAAAAAAACAAAAATGCAGTTGAAAAGGCAAGGGGTCAGGTAGCTGCTGCCATTGGTGCCGATGCAAATGAAATTTACTTTACGGCAGGGGGTTCTGAGGCAGATAACTGGGCAATAAAGGGCATTGCCGAAAGCTATGCATCAAAGGGCAAGCATATTATTACATCATGTATTGAGCACCATGCAGTACTTCACACTTGTGAATATCTTGAAACAAAGGGCTATGACGTAACTTATCTCCCTGTTGATGAGTATGGTATGATTAGTCTTGAGGATCTAAAAAATGCCATAAGAAAGGATACCATCCTTATTACCATAATGTTTGCCAATAATGAAATCGGTACAATTCAGCCTATTGCTGAAATCGGTAAAATTGCTCACGAAAACGGTATTTTGTTCCATACAGATGCTGTTCAGGCAGTAGGTCACGTTGAAATCGACGTTAAAGCAATGAATATTGATATGCTTTCAATGAGTGGTCACAAATTCTATGGACCTAAGGGTATAGGAGCTCTTTATATTAAGAAGGGAATTAAACTTAATCCTCTTATTCACGGCGGCGCTCAGGAAAGAAGAAGAAGAGCCGGCACCGAAAACGTACCCGGTATTGTAGGTATGGGTCTTGCAGCAGAGCTTGCAGTTAAGGAGCTTCCTACCGAGGTTCCAAGACTTACAGCATTAAGAGATAAACTTATTAATTCAATACTTGAAAAGGTGCCTTATTCAAGATTAAACGGTCACAAAACAAAGAGATTGCCGGGCAACGCCAATATTTCATTTGAATTTATTGAGGGCGAAAGTATTTTACTTTTACTTGACTATAAGGGTATATGTGCATCAAGCGGAAGCGCCTGTACAAGCGGTTCTCTTGACCCTTCTCATGTACTTCTTGCCATTGGCTTGCCTCACGAAAAGGCCCACGGTTCAGTAAGACTTACAATGGGTCACTTTACTACAGAGGAACAGGTAGACTATGTTATACAGGAATTACCGCCTATTATTGACAGATTAAGACAGATGTCACCATTATACGAGGAATTTATTAAAAACAAAGGAGATAAGTAATTATGCAATACAGCGAAAAGGTTATGGATCATTTTATGAATCCAAGAAATGTAGGAGAAATTGAAGATGCCAGCGGTGTCGGTACAGTAGGCAATGCCAAGTGCGGAGATATTATGAAGGTATACTTAAAGATTGAGGATGGTGTTGTTCTTGATGCCAAGTTTAAGACCTTTGGCTGCGGTGCTGCCGTTGCTACAAGCTCTATGGCTACAGAGATGATTAAAGGCAAGACTATTAAAGAGGCTATGGAAATTACAAACAAGGCAGTTATGGAGGCTCTTGACGGACTTCCACCTATTAAGGTACACTGTTCATGTCTTGCAGAGGAAGCACTTCACGCTGCTCTCTGGGATTATGCAGAAAAGAACGGCATTGTTATTGATGGTCTTGAAAAGCCTGTTAACGATATAAGCGAGCACGAGGAAATTCCCGAGGAGGAATAATTTATGAAAAAAGTTGTTGTAGGTATGTCAGGAGGTGTTGACTCCTCTGTGGCTGCATATCTCCTCAAGGAGCAGGGCTATGATGTTGTAGGTGTTACAATGCAGCTTTGGGACGGAGAGGATGTTGAAGGCAACTGCTGCGGACTTACAGCGGCTGAAGACGCAAGGGCAGTTGCCGCTAAAATAGGCATACCCCACTATGTTTTTAACTTTAAGCAGGTTTTTAAAGATAAGGTTATAGATTATTTTATTAAGGAATATCTTAATGCAGCAACTCCTAACCCATGTATTGCCTGTAACCGCTATGTTAAGTGGGAGGCTCTTTTGCATAGGGCAACTGAAATAGGTGCAGATTATATTGCAACAGGGCACTATGCTAATATTGTAAAACACCCTGTTACAGGCAGATTTACCATTAAAACTGCTGAAAACAAGGATCAAAGCTATGCTCTTTATAACCTTACGCAATATCAGCTCTCACGCACTCTTATGCCTGACGGAGCTTATACTAAAAGCGAAATAAGAAAAATTGCCGAAAAGATAGGCTTAAATGTTGCCAATAAGCCTGACAGTCAGGATATATGCTTTGTGCCTGACGGTGACTATGGTACATTTATAAGGGAAAATACAGATGTGGAAATTCCAGAGGGTGACTTTGTGGACTGCAAGGGTAATATCCTTGGCAGACATAAGGGCATTACTAATTATACAATAGGTCAAAGAAAAGGGCTAGGTATTGCTTTAGGAGTACCAGCTTATGTTACTTCCATTGATATTGACAGCAACAGAGTTGTTATTGGCAGTAATGAGGATTTGTTTAAGACTAATGTTGTTGTTAAGAATTATAATCCTATGGGTTTGGGTGAAATAACCGAGGAAGTGCGCTGTTACGGCAAGCTGAGATATAATCAGAAAAAAGCACCCTGCATTATAAGACCAAAGGGTGAGTATATAGAGGCTGTGTTTGATGAGCCTCAAAGAGCTGTTACCCCCGGACAGGCAGCGGTATTCTATGATGATGAATATGTTGTTGGCGGAGGAGTAATTGTTGGATAAATAAAAAAGATTTACGGTTGAATTTCCGTAAATCTTTTTTTGTGAAGGTTAAAATTATAATTTAACGTAGCAAACAAATTATAACTTTGTCTTTAAAGCTAAGTACAGCGGACGTGCAATGCACGCCCCTACAAGCTGCATCAACCTAAATGTAGGGGCGACCAGTGGTCGTCCGTTGTAACTGCAAAGATAAGCTAAA
>CABVEG010000044.1 GCA_902497185.1 uncultured Eubacteriales bacterium
AATTAGCAATTTTTTAAAAATTTTTTTCAAATTCCTGCCTTATTAATAATCTACCTGCAAATTATAGTTATTAACCTTTATAATTTAACTTATTTTATATCATTTTTAGGTATAAAAAATTGTGACATATCTGCTTTTTCCATAGTCAACAATTTGATTTTTTTATCAATGCCGCCTGCATACCCTGTCAGATTACCGTTTGTGCCTACTACCCTATGACAGGGAATAATCAATGAAATCGAATTATGACCCACAGCACCACCAACTGCCTGTGCTGACATTTTAGGCAGTCCTTTTTGTTTTGCTATTATTTCAGCAATTTGTCCATAGGTCATAGTTTGTCCGTAAGGAATTGTAAGCATAATCTCCCATACATTTTTTCTAAATTCCGTAGTCTTCATATAAAGGGGAGGAGTAAAATCAGGCTTCCTTCCACTAAAATATATATCTAACCACTTATAAGTTTCATAAAATATTGGCAGTTCTTTTTCTTCGTATTCTTTAGAAAGTGTATTTCCAAAATATTTCTGATTATCAAACCACAAACCTGTTAATTCTTTTCCATTACTTGCCAGTGTAATACCACCAAGAGGAGAATTGTAATGATTGATATACTCCATTTTAAACCTCCGCTTTACAAGTTTTTTAATTGTATAAGTTTTGCTTTTAATTGGTTTAAAGACTATATTACAACAATACCATTGTAATATATAAGCCACCTGCAACATTATAAATGCAAATAATAACTTTTATATAATATTTACAACAAAACCACTAATAAATGCAAATGCCATAACAAACATCAAATAAATGATAAAACTCTTTATCCCCAATACAATTTTCAATGCTCCTAGATTTGTAATTTTAGTTGCAGGACCTGTAATCATAAAGGCTGTTGCAGAACCCATACTCATACCGCTTGCAAGCCATTGTTGTAAAAGAGGTATAGTGCCGCCTCCACAGGCATAAAGAGGTACTCCGATTGTTGCAGCCATTAAAATTCCAAAGCCTCTGTTATTTACAAACAAATCGGCAAATGCATCTGAAGGAACATACCTCTGAAAAAGAGCAGAAAGCAAAATACCAATAAGAAAATACACACCTGTTGCTTTAATATTTCTGCCTATATTTTTTACAAGTCTAAAAAACATATTGGGGTCAGTATCATGACCGGCTCTTTCCGAAAAGCCGTCAAAATTGAAAAATTTTTTATCCTTGGAAAAAAATCTCACCAACAATCCCGCCATAACTCCACATACAAAACAGGATATAAATCTAACACAAAGAGCTAAATTTCCAAGAGCTGCACTATATATTAAAAGTTGTGGATTTAAAAGTACGGAACTCATCATAAAAGCAGCAAGATAATCATCTTTCATACCCTTTTGCGAAAAAGAGGCAGCAATAGGAATTGTTCCATACATACAAAGAGGTGATGCTATGCCTAAAAGACTTGCAGGAATTATTCCGAAAATACCTAAATGCTTATCCTGTATATTTGAAAATATTCTATGTATTTTATCCTTACAAAACACTGAAACCACTGAGCCTATAACAATACCTAAAGCCCAATAAACAAATATTTGCCTAAGCTGTATATCAAAATAGTACCATATATATATAAGCTCTCTTTTTAAAATTTGAAAAAGCAATTATATCACCTCGTTAAATTTTAGTATCTAAAGCATTAATCAATATATAACCAAAAAAATTAATCTATGTTTACAAGTTCATAAGTACGGCTGCCAAGACCAATTTCTTCTGCGTGCTCCAGTGTGTGCAAACCGTTTCTTGACTCAATACGCTCAATTAAAGCACCGCTTTCTTCTCTTGGTGTATTGTATACAATGTCAACACATGCCTGATCTAATGCAACAGGGTCTGTTGACGCAAGAATACCTACATCGTGCATTTCAGGCTTGTCAGGGTCACTGTCACAGTCACAGTCAACAGAAAGATTATTCATTACACTTATATAAACAATACCTCCGTTTTTCTGCTTGTCATTATGTACAGCCTGTGCAGCCTCTGCCATAGATTCAAGAAACTGATCCTGTGTACCTAAACCTGCAATCTTCATAAAGTTTTCTCTAACATCATCAGATGTTTTAGTATTGGCATCAACAAAATTTTCCTTATATGAGTCATTATCAAAGCCTGTTTCACTATGTCCGCCTGAATGAATATAGTTTTTTCCTCTTGGAGAGCTTATACCTATTGATATATTTTTAATAGCACCACCAAAGCCACCCATAGCATGTCCCTTAAAGTGAGATAATACAATCATTGAATCATAATTTTCATAATTCTTTCCCACTACATCATATTTAAGATTTACTGCCTTATCGCTTACAGGCAGCTGAATAGAGCCGTTTTCGTCCATAATATCCACATTTGCAATATCAGTAAAGCCATGCTCTTTAGCAACTTCCTTATGCATAGCAGTTTCTATACGAGAGCCGCCATAGGCTGTATTACACTCTACTATTGTTCCATTGACACTCTGAACCAAATCCTTTATAAGGTTTGGATCAAGATAGTAATTGCCTCCTGCTTCACCTGTTGAAAGCTTAATTGCAACATTTCCCTGTGGCTTAAAATTAAGCTTGTTATAAATAGACATAATTGCCTCAGGAGAAATTTCATTTGTCATATAAACAACAGGAGCAGTTTGTTCTGCTGTTTCTTCAGATGCTGTATTTCCATCATCAGTCTTATTCTTAATTGTTATTGTCTGTGCTTCTTGGTCCCACTCCACATCAAAGCCAAAATTCTCGGCAATAAAGCGGATAGGCAGCATTGTTCTGTTATTAATAACCGTTGGTGCAGCATCAAGAGTTTTTTCCTCATCATTTACATAAGCTGATATAGAATCAATAACAAGTTTAATTTCATTATCATTATAGTATAATGTAGTTTCCTTTAAATCTCCGTTCCACTCTGCACTGCCACCCATAGCCTCAACAATAGCTCTAATTGGCACAAGAGTTCTGTTGGAAACAATAACAGGTGTTGTGCCGTTTTCATTGTCAATTTCCTCATCTTGACCATTTACGGTCATTTTAGGATTATTAATCTGCATAGTGATAACCTTTTCATCATCTGCTGCATATACCCTATTATCTGTATTAAAGCCATTGTAATTAACAGCTGATATAAAAGAGGCACATATAAAAACCATTGCAACAAAAAAAGCTATTCCTTTTTTTAAACTAAATTTCTCTTTCATTAAAAAACCTCCTTGCACTATTAAAACTATTTTTTATTATAACACAAATGTATCAATAAAGTTAACTTTAGTGTCAATATGTATTTAATATTTTTTTATAACGTACTGACTAAAAGTTAATATTATTAATCCATTCTGCAAAATCTTTTTCCACTGATTTTGCGTCATCAGCAATATCATCTCTTGAAACAGTATATCCATCCATTACCATAGCATTTGGCTCAAGGTCTTTTATTTCATTTACAGTACGTGCAAGTCCACTGCCACCATGAGATGAGAAAGGAATAATAGTCTTTCCGCTAAAATCATACTCATCAAAAAAAGTATATAATGGCATAGGCATATCGCCCCACCATATAGGATAGCCGATGAAAATTGTATCATAATCATCAATATTATCAATATGAGTTGAAAGCTCAGGTCTTGCATTATTTTCAAGCTCTTCATCTGCCATATCAACTAAAGGCTTATGAATTGTAGGATAAGACTGAACGGTCTTTATTTCAAATATATCTCCGCCAACTGTGTTACTTACAGTATTTGCCATAAATTCAATATTACCGTAAAGCTCACCATCAACAACAACCCTGCTTGCACCTGCAACAGTATCAACTCCATCAGTTTCAGGCAATGTAAAATATACAATTAAAGTCTTATTGTCTGATAATGATTTTGTTGTTAATTCAGATGAAAAATCTTCTGTTGTTGCCTCTGTTGCATTTATATTATTTTCGGATTTAGATGTAATGGTTATTTTTCTGTTTTCACCGTTCCATTCTACTTCTGCGCCTAAATTTTCTGCTACAAATCTTAACGGCAGCATTGTTCTGCCATTTATAATAACAGGAGCAGCATCAAGAGTAACATTACTTTCGTCTACCCTTGCATTTATTTCATCAATAACAAGTTTAATAACTTTGGCATCCTTTGTAATTGTCACATTTCTTGTATCATTGTCCCATTCAACAGCTCCTCCTAAGGCTTCTGCAACAGCTCTGATAGGCACTAATGTACTTCCATCAACAATAATAGGAGAAGTACCATTTTCGTCAATATTTATATCCTCTCCATTTATCTGCATAAGAGGATTATCTATTGTCATTACTATAGTTGTGTCAGTACTATTTTCGGCAGATGCTGCAATACAGCCGGAAATTATTACAGACAGTGACAATAATCCCAAAGCAAATCCACATAATAATTTTGATTTCATTTTATATCCCCTCTCTCATTACTGCTTATCGTCATATACAGTATTAATAATATTAAGAGCATTTAATGTTCTTGGATAGCCTATATATGGCATAATGTCAGTTAATACCTCAAGCATATATTCCTTTGACTTGCCTGCATTTTTGTTGCCGTTAGTATGACCTGTAAGCTGTGATTCTGCACCTCCCAGGGTAGCTATACAAACCCAAGGCAAAAGCTCGTGCTGTTCAAGAGTAAGACCTTTTCTTGTGTAAAAATCACCAAAACAGTAATCAGGAAGAAAGCTTCTGCCAAGTCTTATTTCACCTTCTTTAGGCTTAGTATCACCTAAATTGCCAAAAAGCTTAGTTTGTGCAGCACTTCCGTCATCAAAACGACTTTCCTCTGTAACTGTTGCCTGAGATTCAGGAATTTTTATACCCTTTTCATCAAATACCTCATTGACAACACCTATTGCTTCAAGAGATTTTGCCGCACCTACATAAGGTGTACAGTGGTAAACTGTTTCCGTAATTTCAACAGGCGTCATACCTGCATTAAGTGCGGAATAAATATGAGTTTTTAACATAGTTGTTGTACCAAGAGTTGTCAATGTTGCAAGGGTAATCATTTCCCTGTCCTTATCTGTAAGCTGTCCCTGCTGATAAAGCTCACCATATACAAGATTGTTTACAATGTTATAAAGTTCAGACTCTGCAATATTTTCCGGTATCTTACCGTCTTTGTAAAGTTCATTAAACTTTTCAACTGCTGCCTTTTCTCTTTCTGACATATCTTCTTCTGCCTCCTTATTAATGGTCACATATTGAGTACCATTTTTTAACTCTCTTGACTCCACATTATCTTTAGCAAATGCACTTAAAGGCATTGCTGAAATAATTAACGCTGCGGACAATAAAATACTAATTGATTTTTTCATTTTAATTTCCTCCCATAATAACATTAATATTTAAATTTACAGTCTTAAAACTGTCCTTTAAATTTGGTGTAATATATATTTCCTTATCATCAGTTATTAGAATTAATTCAAAATTCCTATTTGCTTTCCAGTATTCAACAGCCTTATCCTTACCCATTACAAACAAAGCAGTAGAAAGGGCATCACACATTTTACCCTCTTTTCCAACAACAGTTACAGATACCAAGCCATTATCAACAGGATAACCTGTATAGGGATTAATGATGTGACAATATCTTTTACCATCATCTCCGATGAAATATCTTTCATAGTTGCCTGATGTTACTACCGCACAATCAGCCACTTCAAGTATACCAATATTGCCTTCACCAAAAGGATTTTGAAGTCCCAGTTTCCATTTAGAACCATCAGCCTTTGTTCCTATGGTCTGAACATTACCTCCTAAATTTATAATTCCTGAAGTGATGCCTTTTCTTTTTGCTATATCCAAGGCTATATCTGCTGCATAGCCCTTGCCTATGGCACCTAAATCAATATCCATATTTTCGTCGATTAAAACCTGATCATTATTAACAACAATATTTTTATAATTGGTATTTTTAAGCAAGCCTTCTATTTCCTCTTGTGTCGGAACATTGTAATTTCCTGTAGTAAATCCCCATTTTTTAATAACAGGATATAATGCAGGGTTTAATGCTCCATTGGTTTTATCCGCCATATTTAATGAATAGCTAATAAGATTCTTTGTTTCATCACTTACCTTTACAGCCATACCCTTATTATTATTGATTTTGTATATATCGCTTTCAATTAATGTTGTTGACCATAAGGCTTCAATTTCTTTAATTTTGTTACTGACTTCTTCAGCAGCCTCTTTTCCCTCTTCTCCATATAAATCAATGGTTATATATGTGTCCATAGCAAAAAGGCTTGTGCTGTATTCATTATATTTACCATTACTGTTACAGCCCACAAAAAATATAAGCAAAACAATAATAACAGAAAATATTTTTTTCATACAAAATTCCTTAATAACATTCCTTTAAAATTTCATATATTTCATCACTTGTAAGTTTTTTACAGCAGCCTGCCGTAATATTTGTACTGTCAGCAACAGCTCTGAAACAGCTTTCATCATTTATACCCATTTCTCTAAAACTTGTTGGCAGTCCTATTTCCTTAATAAACTTAGTTAATGCATTAATTCCCATAACAGCAAGCTCAACATTAGACTTGCCATTACCCTCTATTCTCCACACCTCCTTTGCAAAGCGTGCAAACTTTTCGATATTATTTTGGTATATATGGCTGTAAAGCATAGGGTGGATAACAGCAAGCCCCTGTCCGTGATTACAGTCTGTATAAGCACCAAGCTGATGTTCTATCTGGTGTGCCTGAAAATCCGTTATCTTACCAAGTTTTAAAATAGAGTTTTCAGCCATGGCAGAATCCCACATAAGCTCACTTCTTGCTTCAATATCATTTGGATTTTTAATTAATGCTCTTATATTTCTGATTACATTTCTCATAACAGCTTCATTTATTTCATCTGAAATATAAGTTTCTGCAGGTTTGCCGAAATAGGTTTCCATACAGTGACTTAGTGTATCAAAAGCCCCTGATATAACCTGCTTAAAAGGTACAGATAATGTGTAATATGGGTCAAGTACCGCAAAAGCAGCGTAAGCAGCAAAAACGCCTGCCTTTATTTTCTTTTCTTCATTTGTAATTACCGCACCTGCATTCATTTCAGAGCCTGTTCCTGATGCCGTTACAACAGCACCCATAGGTATCCATTTTGTAGGGAATTTTTTATTTATAAATTCCATATCCCATATATCCTCATCGGTTTTTGCCTGTGCAGCAACCACCTTGCAGCAGTCAATTACAGAGCCGCCGCCCACAGCAAGAATAAAATCAACATTGTTTTCTCTTGCAAGCCTTGCTCCCTCCTGTACCTTATTATAGGTTGGGTTTGGCATAATGCCGGAAAACTCTATAATCTCTTTGCCTTCAAGTAATTTCATTATTTCACCATATATTCCATTGCTTTTAATTGAACCGCCTCCATAAGCAAGCATAATTTTCTTGTAAGAACCAATCTCTCCTTTCAAGGCCTTTGATGCAGAGCCTTTTCCAAAATACACCTTTGTTGGATAGCTAAATATAAAATCATTCATTTTTATTCCTCCTATTGACTTTTTATTAATTTATTGTATAATTATATAAGTTTAATTAAATTATAAAAGTTAAAGTCAACTCTAAGTCAAGTCTTTTTTTTAATTTTTATAAAAAAATTTTTTTGAGGTGAAATTATGCTTTATACAGTAGGTGAAATGGCAAAATTACTTGATGTTGCCCCCTCAACATTAAGATATTATGACAAAGAGGGGCTTCTCCCTTTTGTTGAAAGATCACAAAGCGGTATACGAATGTTTAAGGATACCGACTATGAATGGCTGCAAATAATAAACTGTCTTAAAAAAACAGGTATGTCCTTAAAGGATATAAAAGACTTTATATATCTGACAATGGCAGGTGATGAAACCATCAACAAACGTCTTGAGCTTTTTAAAAAACAAAAGGCTATTATCGAAAGTCAAATTGCAGAGCTTCAAGATACACTTGATACTCTTGATTTTAAATGCTGGTACTATCAGACAGCCAAGGAAGCAGGCACTACATCAGTTTTAAATAATATGAGTATTGACGAAATTCCTGCTAAGTTTTGGGATACAATAAAAAAACTGCGTAATGTTAAATAGCATTTAAGCCGACCGCCATTATATCAGCAGTCGGCTTAATTAATAATTAGTGTAATTTCATACTATGGAGCATTTTTACAAACCCCGGATCACTGTGATTAACAATTTCACTATAACCTATATCCATATTTGAAATCATATTCATATCATCACTGCTAAGTTTAAAATCCCATATATCAATATTTTGCTCCATACGTTCCCTGTGAATTGACTTTGGTATAACAATTACACCTCTTTGAACATTCCATCTTAATACCACCTGTGCAGCACTTTTACCATATTTTTTACCTATGGCTGTAAGTGTGGGATCGGTAAATATGCCATGATTTCCCTCTGCAAAAGGTCCCCAAGCCTCAGGCTGTACACCATAGTTTTTCATATTATCAAGTGCAGATTGTTGTTGAAAGAATGGGTGCAGCTCCACCTGATTTACCATAGGCTTTATTTCAACAGTTTCACAAAAATCCGCAAGTATTGCAGGATAAAAATTACATACACCGATTGCTCTGATTACTCCTATCTTATAAAGTTCCTCTATAGCTCTCCATGCACCGTAATAATCACCCATTGGCTGATGAATTAAGTATAAATCAATATAATCAAGCCCCAATTTTTTAAGAGATGTATTAAAAGCCTTTTTTGCACCCTCATAGCTTGCATCCTGTACCCATAACTTTGTAGTAATAAATAGCTCATCTCTTTCAATGCCGCATTTTTTAATTGCAGCTCCAACAGCTTCCTCATTCATATAGGCTGCTGCCGTATCAATTAATCTGTATCCTACATCAATGGCATCAATTACAGCCTGTTCACACTGCAGCTTATCAGACACCTGAAATACACCAAAGCCCTCTAAAGGTATTTTTAATCCATTATTTAATGTTACAAAATCCATAAGTATCTCTCCTTTATTTTAGAACTATTTTTGAACCGCCAAACACATCAGACATTTCCATATTATCAAGGGCAATATCAAGGCTTTTTATTTCTTCTTTTGACAACTCAATATCTGCTGAGCCTGCATTTTCAACCAATCTATTGTATTTTCTTGTTCCAGGTATAGGAACAATCCATGGCTTTTTGCAAAGCATCCATGCAAGAGAAATCTGCGCCTGTGTTCCATTCTTTTTATCCGCCATATTCTCTAAAAGTTTTAAAAGTTCTCTGTTCTTATCATAAGCATCAGACTTAAATTGAGGCATTTCATTTCTATAATCAGTACCGTATTCAAACTTTGAATCTTTATTATATTTACCGCTTAACAATCCGTTTGCCATAGGTGAAAATGGTACAAAGCCTATGTTTAATTTTTCCAAGGTATCAAATAAAGACTCATAATTTCTATACATCATTGAATATCTATTTTGAATTGCAGTTACCTTACATACTTTATCAGCTCGTCTTATAGTATCCTCAGTTACCTCGGATAATCCCCAGTGTGTTATTTTGCCCTCCTTTATTAAATCCTCCATTACTCCCGCAACCTCCTCAATAGGAACATTGGGGTCAGTTCTATGTTGATAATATAAATCAATATAATCCGTATCAAGTCGTTTTAAAGATTCATCAACAGATTTTCTTATTGTTTCAGGTCTTGAATCAGGTATAAGAGGTTTATTCACAGCATTACTTGTCATATCAAAATGAATACCAAATTTTGTTGCAATAACAACCTTATCCCTATAAGGCTTTAATGCCTTTCCAAGTAATATTTCATTATGATGTGGATTGTCGGGAGTGCCATAAACCTCCGCCGTATCAAAAAATGTATATCCTATGTCTACAGCCCTAGAAAGCAGCTCCGTCATTTCTCTTTCATCAGCCGGTGCACCATAAGCATGGCTCATACCCATACATCCAAGTCCAACAGCTGACACCTTTAAATCTTTCCCTAATGTTCTGTATTTCATATAAATTTCTCCTCAAAATTTTATTTTTCTGCTTGTGCTTTAATTATAACTCAAAAT
>CABVEG010000045.1 GCA_902497185.1 uncultured Eubacteriales bacterium
AATATTAGAAAATAATTAAAAAAATATAAAAAAGTTCTTGACAAATACAAAAAAAATATATATACTAATCCATAAGTTAGCAGTCGCTAACATTGTGCTTTTGAATTTTCCTGTTATTAAGACGGGCAGAAATTTTGTCAGCTTTATACCAAAAGGGTAACAAGATCAATATGATTTATGTTTAATTAAGGAATGGTTCTAAGGAACTGTTCCTTAAATTTGTAAAGAGGACAATTTGAATTTGGTTAGCTGAAACTAACCAAGTAAAAAACAGGCTAATTCAATATAAAGCATTTTATTTTTTAGATTAAGGTTAGCTTTAGCTAACCAAAATGAAAGGGAGGAAAGACAACAATGAAGTACAAAAAGGTTTTATCTGCTGTACTTGCAGGTGTCATGGCTGCATCAACATTATCATTTAATGCTGTTGCCGACACTGCGGAGCTATTTGTTAACGGCGGAGATACTTCATCTGTTGATGAAACTGTATCAGGCAGTGCAGTTGAAGCAGCGGATGAAATTACTTCTGACAATGAAACTGAAAATGGAATTATTTCAGATGCAATTGAGAGCATTAAAAACTTTTTTGCTGCTGATGCAAAAGCAACGGCAGAGGCAGTAAAGGTATCTGCATCTGTAAATATTGGCTACGGCAAGGGCACGGCTGAAATTACATCAGGTCTTTATAAAGATGATATTAGCTTTGCAAACGGCTATTTAAAGGAGGGCGAAACGGCTGAAATAACCGTAAAGCCTGATGAGGGCTGGGAGCTTGACAAAATAAGCTATTTTAATGCTTCTTTCGGACTTAATGATATTGAGTTAACAGCAGCAGAGGGAAAGGAAAATACATATAAATTTACGGTTCCAAATGATTATTATTCTGCTGCGGGACTTTATATGGCTGTTCAGTTTAAGCCTATACTTGCTGAGGGCGAATATGAGATATATTTAAATGATGACGGAACATCTTTGGCAAGCTATGATGTTGACAGGCTTGGAGCAAAGGCAGGTGAAACCGTTACAATAACAACTCACTATTCTAAAGCTACTACCTATACTATTCCTACGGTTAAGGACGAGGCTGAAAACGAAATTGAGGTAACAAGACAGTCCATTAAATTGGATGAAGCAGCTACAGAGGCTGTTTATACATTTGTTATGCCTGCCTCTAAGGTTACTGTTTATAAAAAGACTTCAAGTAATTGTAATTATACATTAAAAACAATACCTGAAGAGTTTGCGCCTTACGTATCATTTAAAAATAATAACAATACGATAAGTATGGGACAAAATGTTAATTTAAACGTAACAAATGAAATTAACGGCAAATATTATAAGGCTGATGTAAATGTCAGAGCAACATTAGGTACTGAAAATGAGGCTGTAGGCGAGCTTAGTTCAGTAAATGACGGAGTAAGCACCTATATTTGGAAGCTTAGTGCAGTTGAGGCAGAGGCAGTTGTTACATTTACGGAAACAACACCTTATACCATTACAAATAATGTGGATATTGCAGGTGCTGCAATGAAATTAAGCAACAGCACAAAGGCTGCTGAGGGTGACAAGGTTACAATGACCCTTACTGTGGAAACTCAAAACGGTTATTACTATGACACGGCAATACTTCCTGAGGTTAAAGGCAGCAAGGGCGGCAATGTTGATATTTCCGTTGAAAGCAGTGGTACAAAAACCATAACATTCAGTTTTATAATGCCTGCTGATAATGTTAGTATAAATCTTGACAGTCAGGCTGTTAAGCAGAAGGATTTAAGAACTGTTACAGTAGCAGAGGACAGCAAAAGCTATATTACTGCTGATGTTACGGAGGCAAGAGAAGGAAATGCCGTAAACTTAACAGTTGACAACACAAGCGGTGTTGTTCAGTTTATCAAGGTACAGTATGAGGGCAGAATAGCTGAATATTTTGCGCCTACAACAAAGAAATTTACAATGAAGGATGCAAATGCAGAAATTTCCGTACTTACTGTTACAGATTCATGGTTTGATGAGGGAAATTATGATGCCGACCTTTATAATTCAGGCTTAAATAATTGGAATATTTCAGACGCTGCCGATTTTGCGGCTTTTGGTAAAAAGGTTAAGGAGAACCCAACATTCTTTGCAGGCGGAACAATCAATATTACAAAGGATATTGATATGTCAGGTCATATATGGATACCTGTTAACATAAAAATGAGCAACAAAAATGATGCTGTTACAATAAACGGTAACGGAAAATCAGTTACAGGTCTTAATATTACAGGTTACAATGATCGATATTACGGCTTATTTGGCACTGCCTATGGAAATATTTCCATAAATGATCTCAGTATTAGCGGAGATTTAACAGCCCATATGAAAAACACTACTTGTGTAGGACCATTGGTTGCTTATGGAAGTAATGGAACATTAAGCATTAATAACTGTAATACAAAATTCAATGTAAATGTAGACGGCTATACTAACAATACATTGAGTATAGGTGATTTAGTAGGCGAATATCATTCAGATACAGCAATTATAAATTCAAGTGCAGAAAACAATACTGTTATAGAAAATTGTGGTTCAAGTAATATTAATTACAGCGGACTTAGCGGTATAGGAATTTCAACATATGCCATGGTTAAGAATAATATAAATAATTCTGTATTTACAGTTGGAGATAATGTTGAGGATATTAATACAAGCAATAAGTTTGTTCTTTGCGGTATTGCATCTGATTTAAATACTGCCATAGTAGCAAACAATTACTTTGGCGGAAGTATATCTTCTTCAGTTGATGCGGATATTTATGGTATTGCAAAGACAATTACGGGAGATTTAACGGATGTAAATTATTCTTATTTTGAACCTGTAGTACCTGTTGAAAATGAAAATGAGGATTATTTCTCTACTGTAGATGCCAACAACAAGGTAGGCAGAATAAAACTTGCTACACTTCTTAATGAGTGGGTAAATGACAATTCTTCCCAAATATCTTATTCTGCATGGACATCTGACACAGAAAGCGGTAAGCCTGTTCATAAGGCAGCTGAGCAGTCAGCAGAGAGCTTTAACATTATAACAGATGTAACGGGAACAGAGTTTGGCGAGCTTAATGTTGATGAAAAGGCTGCGGCAGGTAAAAAGGTAGTTGTTTATGTTACACCAAAGAATCTTTGTGTTTTAGACAGCTTTAAGGTGGTTTTGGCAGAGGATGAAACTCAAAGCGTTTCTACAAGGAAAAACGATGACGGCTCATATTCATTCTATATGCCCGGTGAAGATGTTAAGATAGTTGCCGTATTTGCAGAGGATGCAAATACAATTACCCTAAACAAAACAGGTGAGGGCGATGTTACGGTTAAACCAAGCGTTAGCTCAACAACAGATAAGGCAACAGCAGGAGAAACCATAGCAGTTACTTTAACTCCTGATAATTCCAAGTATTTTACTTACGGTACCTTTGATGTAAAGGATGCTGAGGGTAATAATGTTGAGGTTACAGAGGAAGAAACAGGCAAATATACATTTGTAATGCCTAGGGGAAATGTAACTATAAATGTAAACTTTAAGGATGTAAGCGGTCAGTTTAATGCTGACGGTACATTAAAGGATGGTAAATATAAACTTCCTGTGGCATTTATGAAGTCAAATGACCACAATACGCCTTCAATGGCATCAAGCTGTGTTGTTAGCGGTACTATTGAGGTAAAGGATGGCGTTTCTTATGTAACTATTGATTTGCAGCCTGTTACAACTATGGGACTTACGGCAGCTGCTAAAAACTGGAAAATAAGCCAGACAAATTCCGTAAGCGGTGAAAAGACAGCAGCTGATTATCACCTAAACGATAAGGGCGAGGTTGATCAAATTACATTTGTACTTCCTAAGGATGAAAACGGAGGAGCTTATAGCTGGGGCGGTGTTTATGCCAACATTGATGTAGATGTTTTAGGCGGTATGAATGTTGACGGCTGGATTGATATGGATTTTGTAAGTGCAGAACCTATGGAATCATCAGCAAAATTTGGTTCAGCTCAAATCGAGCTTGCTCCGGGTGAATACAATTTACCTGTAAAGATGATGAAGTCAACTGATATTACTTCAGCATCAATGGCAGGCAGCTGTATTAAGGACGGTAAGCTCATTGTAAATGACGACGGAACAGCAACAGTAATAATAGGACTTCAGCCTGTTTCAATGGGTACTATAAGTGATTGGGCTAAAGCATGGAATATTTATCAGGGAAATTCCACTGCAAGCGAAAAGAAGCCTGCAATAGAGGAATTAAATCTTGACGGTAATGTTTGCGGAATTACATTTACTTTACCTGATAATTCCTTTGACGGTGTATATGCAAATATGTTTATATCAGCAATGAATTCAACACAGAATGCATATCTTGCCTTTGATTATTCAAGCTGTGGAAAGAGCACCACTAATACATATACAGGAACAGCTCATATTGATCAGTTTGGCGAATATGATGTAAATGTTAGTGTTACTGTAACTGACGGTATTATTACAGGTATTACTGTTGAGGGCACAAACTTTGGCGGAACTCATGCAGATTATAATAAGACTAAGCTTCAGGCAGCTATTGACGGCTTAAAGGACTTGTTTAACGGAAAATCTGCTGATGATGCAGAGGGTATTAACGGTGTTGAGGCAGTGACAGGAGCAACATATTCAAGCAATGCCATTAAGTCAGCTATTTTAAATGCTCTTTCTCTTGCCATTGAGGATGAGGTAATCAATATTCCTACAGAGAAACTTGCACAGGGTGAGTATACTGTTGATATAGCCTTCTATACAGACAATGTAAAGCATAGCCTTATTGAAAATGAAAAGGCTAAGGCAACAATTAAGGTTGATGCTGACGGCAGCTTAACATTAACTACCGATATTATTAACGGTACAGTTAAAGAACCTCTTTATGTACTTAATTTCAATGGCTATTATGAAAACAATGATACATCAAAGGCTCTTAAAACTGATGCAGAGGTTACAATGGGTACAGTGGATTACAGCGATGATGTATTTGAAAAGGATACTCCTGTTGTAACTAAGGTAACATTCCCATTAGAGGGCGAATATGCCAAGATTTATAATACAAATGCAAGTGTTTACGTACCTGCAATGAAAAATCTTACAGGAACAGTTTCAGGTGTAGAGTTTGACCGAGGTGTATTTAAGTCAAATTGCTTTGCAAAGATCTACTGGGATAGTATTGAAAAGATTTCAGAGCCTATAGATGTTAAAGACGGCAGCTACACTGCTGATATATCAATGTTAAAAATTGATTCTGATGATGCATCTTCTGCATCTAGGAGCTTTGCAACAACCGATGTTCCTATTAGGGTAGAGGATGGAAAGGCATATGTAAGACTTTCTTACACCTCTCCAATGATTGAAAAGATCGAACAGCTTAAAGATGGTTCTTATGTTGAATTAACAAAGACGGCTGTAGATGGTGGAAATTACGTTGAGGCAGAATTAAACAGTGTTGATGATATTGCAACAATTCAGTTTACAATTAATACAGGTACTGCATATGGTACTATGGTAAATCAGGCAAGAGTTAAAATTAATACTGATACATTAAAGGAGGCTGCCGTTTCTCCAAGCTATGAGTACGGTTCAGCCAAAACAGTGTTAAAGCCCGGTACTTACAGTGTTCCTGCAAAACTTATGAATTCAAGTAATATTACCACTCCTTCTATGGCAGGCAGCTGTGTAAAGAGTGCTGAAATTACAGTAAATGAGGACGGCAGCGCCCTTGTAAAGGTTGATTTACAGGCTGTAACAGTAGGCAGCATAAGTGATTGGGCAGAAAAGTGGAATATATATCAGGGCAGTCTTGCATCAGGTGATGTTAAGCCTTCTATTGAGGGCATTAACAGTGACGGCAAGGTTGAAAGCATTATGTTTACACTTCCTGACAACAGCTTTGACGGTGTCTATGTAAATATGTTTGTTCCTGCTATGAATTATTCTCCTGATGCTTATATTGCACTTGATTTTGCAAATGCTAAGGCTAAGGAAGAGGATAGTACTGAAAGCTCAACAGAGCTTACAACAGAGAATACTACAGAAACTACTACCGAAACTACTACAGAGGCTTCTACAGAAACAACTACGGAGGATACTACCGAGATACCTGCAAAGGCTGTTAAGTACAGTGTGCCTGTTAATATGGTACAGGCTGCAAATCCATCCTTAGAATCTATGGGTAATGGTGCTATTGACGGTAATGCAATTATTACTGTAGAAAAGGGTAAATCTACTGTGGAAATGAACTTTAAGGCTTACACATTAAGTGGTCTTTACGGTCATTTATTAAAACTTTGGTCTTATCCTGAAACTGATGCAATGAATTACAGCTGGTGGAATGATTCAAGGTTTGAAATTCCGGCAGAGGCTGTTGCAACCTATACTGATTACGGTATGAATTATACTCAGGGCGATACAACTCAGTCAGAGTTTGTAAAAACTTTCAAAATGACAAGAGCTGCTGAAAAGGAAGACAGCATTTATATAAGAATAAGTGTTGATGCAATGGCAGGCTTTGATCAGGCAGCAAGACTTGATTTTGATTGGGCTAATGCTAAAGTAATAGAAGAGGTTGAAGTGTCAACTGAAACTACTACTGATGAAGTCATCGAAAGCAGCACGGAATCTGTTACTGAGGATGAACAGGAAAGCAGCACCACATCAGGTGGAGGCAGCAATTCAGACGATGATTCCGATAAACTTCAAGACGGCAAGTATTGGGTTGAAATAGCTCTTTGGAATGCTAATATCGATCAGGCATCTATGGGTGATTCTGCTTTTGAAAACAACAGAAATGCTCTTGTAACAATAAGCGGCAATACCGCAACCTTTGAAATTGGTACAAATCCTGTTGCAGTAAGCGGCTATACATCAGCTTTACAGGATATAAGAAGTGATTCTGTAAATATTAATATTGACAGTAAATCAAACTTTACTACTAATACAAGATATGACGGTAATGAGCATACATTTGACTATATTACTAAATTCAGCTTTGATTTAGATAATACTACCGAACAATACATTCCTGTGGAAATCAATGTTCCTTATACACCTATGGACGGTATTTCAGCTAACGACGGAGGTTATATTGGAGCTAGACTTAAAATCAATTGGAGCAGTGCTGAAAAGACAAGTGACAGTGCTGCATTAAGTCCTGATTCATCTTCCGCATCAGGTACTTCAAGCTCAGGCGGCGGCGGTGGCTCCGTAAATACAAGCAGCAAGGATACGGGTATTAAGATTGAGGCAGATGAATTTGTATTCCCTGACAATATAAACTTTATTACTAAGGCTGTTACATCAGGTGATGAATATAATACTGCAAAGGCTCTTGTAGGTAATAGTTTCAGATTGTTCAGCATAAGTGCCGAGGCTGATGGTGAAGAGGTTTCACCTTCCGGTGTTGCTGCAATTTATTTCCCTGTTGAGGATGGTGATGGTGAAAATATTGCCATTTACAGAATTGTAGAAAGTGATAATAATACAGAAGCAGGAAGAACAGAGCTTGAATATACTGTTTCAGATGACGGTAAGTATTATGTTGTTACCGTTAAGGAATTTGGCTTATTTGCTGTTGTAAACAGTGATTATGACAATACTGATGCTGTAACTGCATTAAAGCCTGTTGAAGAAAAGACAGAGTCAAATAGCAGTACCTTTAATGATGTTGACAGTCACTGGGCTAAGGATTATATTTTAAAGGCTGTTGAGCTTGGCTTGTTTGCAGGTGTTGAAAGTGACAGATTTGCTCCTGATATGGATACCACAAGAGCTATGTTTGTTACCGTACTTGGCAGACTTGAGTCCGTATCTGAGGATACTGAGGGAGATATTAAATTTGAGGATGTAAACCGTGATGATTATTTCTATCCATTTGTTGCTTGGGCTTATGAAAATGATATTGTTGAAGGCATAAGTGGAGAAAGATTTGCACCTGAAATGAATATTACAAGAGAGCAGATGGCTCGTTTGCTTTATGAATTTGCTAAGTACAAGGGTATTGAGCTTAAGCAAATTGCCAGAACTCAATTTACAGATGAGGAAAGCATAAGTAGTTGGGCAGTTAAAAGTGTTAATGCTTTGTCAGAGGCAGGCATAATTAATGGCAGAACCGACGGTACATTTGATCCACAGGGCAATGCTACCAGAGCTGAAATTGCTGCAATGCTTATAAATTTTATTAATGAGTATATGGCATAGAATTTAACTTTTAAATTCCTCTTTTTTATACAAATGGGAAGGCTTATTTTGAGTCTTCCCAAATTCTGTTAATTATGAAAGGATAATTTTTATGAAAATTACAAGTAAATTAATTTCATTTATGCTTATTTTAAGCATTTTGTCCTGTGTATTTTCTATTAATGCTTTTGCTGTTGAAAAGGGAACATACACAATGGATACCCTTACTCATTATGTGAACCCCGATACTGGCAAAACCGATGACGGAGGTACAGGCAATTCAGAGCTTGGAGAGGGTATGTGCAGAAGTGCCGTTTATGAAAAGGCTGTTGTAGAGCAGACTGATGAGGGGGCTGTCATTACATTGCGTATGCTTTTATACAGCAATCTTTCAAATATCAGACTTGCTGTTCAGGAAAGCCCAAAGGGGGATTATACAGGCATTAAGTACAGCATTTTAAAGGAAAGTGCATCAAATGACAGCGCCGACATTCAATTTACAATGCCAAGTGCTGATTGTTATATACAGGTGAAAATGTATGTTGCACCTATGGGAAGAGATGTGTGCTTTTACTTAAATCTTGATACTTCAACTGCTGCTGCTTCAAGTGAAGAACTTGAGGAGGGTGAAAATAAGGCTGCAGAACAGGAAAAGGGCTTTGTTGATATTAATGGTCACTGGGCAGAAAAGGATATATTAAATGTTGTAGCCTTAGGACTTTTCAGCGGCACAACCACTATTACATTTGAGCCCGAAACAGCTATGACAAGAGGTATGTTTGTCACTGTTCTTGGCAGAATGAGCGGTGAAGAAATTTCAGGTACAGGCACTTTTGCCGATGTTGACAATGGTAAGTATTATGCCCCTTATATTGCATGGGCAAACAGAAATGGTATTGTAAGTGGTACAAGTGAAACAACATTTGATCCTGACGATTTTGTAACCTGTGAGCAGGCTGCAATTATTCTTTCAAAATATGCTGATTACAAGGGTGTTTCATTTGAAACAAAGAGCATTTCACCAAGTACAACAGGTGTAAGCCCATGGGCAAAGAATTATGTTGTTGAAACAGGCAAGGCAGGTATTATAACAAAACAGAATACAAACGGTTATGATTATACTTCTCCTGCCACAAGAGCTGATGTGGCATCAATGTTAAGTAATTTTATGGAATATTACGGTAGCTAAGGGGGAAAGGGAATTGAAAAAATACAAATTATTTTGTGCCTTAATTGCTGTAATGGGACTTATGACAGGCTGTGCATCAAGTCCTAAAAATGCACCCCAAAAAGCTGAAACCACAGTGGAGACTACTGTTGAAGCCTCTACGGAAAATGTGACGGAAGCAGCTATTCAGGCAACAACAGCTGCAACTGATGAAGAAGTGACAACAAAGGCTGTAAGTGGGTCAGGCAGTACGGGAGCAACCGTTGATTCTGCAATTAAGGCAAAGGCAGCAGCAGGAACAA
>CABVEG010000046.1 GCA_902497185.1 uncultured Eubacteriales bacterium
ACTGACCATAAGCAACAACAACATAAATATCCGCCTCAATCGTTTCTAGAAAATCTACAAACTCATCACTCTTAATTCTTTCAGGCTGATATACGGGAATATTGTTAGCCTCTGCCAAAGCCTTGACAGGTGTAGGCTGTAATTTTTTACCTCTGCCTTTAGGTTTATCAGGCTGACTTACTACAGCAACAACATTATGGTTTTTTATAAGTGCTTCAAGAACAGGCACAGCAAAATCAGGTGTACCCATAAATATTACTTTCATTCTATTCCTCCTCGGCATCTACGTCCATAAGCTCGCCTTCCATTTTGTCAATGTACAAAATGCCGTCTAAATGCTCAATTTCATGACATAAGGCTCTTGCCATTAATTCTTCTCCTTCAACTATTATGTTCTGACCCGTTATGTCAACAGCCTTTGCCTTAACATAATTTGGTCTTGTTACAGTACCCATTTTACCAGGGATAGAAAGGCAGCCTTCATTTCCCGTCTGTTCACCACTTGTTTCAATAATTTCAGGGTTAATCAGCACAACAGGACCTTCACCAACATCAATTACAACAAGTCTTTTTAACATACCAACCTGTGGTGCAGCAAGTCCGCAGCCGTTAGCCTCATACATTGTATCAAGCATATCTTCTGCAAGCTCAACAATTTTAGGTGTGATTTCCGTAATTGGCTTACACTTCTTTCTTAATACTGCCTCGCCCTCTTCTCTTATCATTCTTATTGCCATTTTAATAACCTCCCTATATATAATTTGGATTCATATATAAATGTATACTTATATTATTTAAATTAACATTCTGTTTTAACTTATCCAAGCAGAACAGAACATAATTTCTTAGTTTTTCTTCATTTTCATATTTAACCATTAACTGCCATCGATAGTTATTATTTATCTTTGAAATAACAGCAGGTGAAGGTCCTAAATGAGTAAACATATTATTCTTGTTATAATGTTTCATAATATAAAGCAGTTCACCCATTCTCTGTCTTATAAGTCCTTCATTTTCTCCTACAAACACAACTGCAAAAATATTTGTAAACGGTGGATATATCATATTTTCCCTATAGGTAATTTCTTCATTATAGAACCCAATATAATCATTTTTTGACGCAAATTGTATACTGTAGTGCTCCGGGGAATAGGTCTGAATATAAACATTGCCCTTTTTCTCCGCTCTTCCTGCCCTGCCTGCAACCTGTGACACAAGCTGATATGTAGTTTCAGCACTTCTGTAATCCCCTAAATTAAGAGATAAATCAGCAGCAATTATTCCTACTAATGTTACATTTTCAAAATCAAGCCCTTTAGCTATCATTTGTGTACCAATTAAAATATCTGCATTTCCCTTTCTAAATTCTTCGAGAATAGTTTGATGGCTGTTCTTTCTTTGTGTAGTATCAAGGTCCATTCTAAGCACCCGTGCCTCAGGAAAGCATTTATTTACCTCCTGTTCAATTTTTTCAGTGCCCGTGCCAAAATATTTAATATGTTTTGAACCGCAGTTAGGACAAACATCAGGAACCCTTATACTTGCTCCACAGTAATGACAGCTCAACCTGTTAATTCCCTTGTGATAAGTATAATTAACATTACAGTTGTTGCAGGTCATTACATATCCGCATTCCCTACAGGAAACAAAGGTAGAATATCCACGTCTGTTTAAAAATAAAATGGTTTGTTCCTTATTATTTATGTTTCTTTTTATAGCTTCCTTCAAATTTCTGCTGAATACAGAAAAATTCTTATTTGCAAGCTCTAAACGCATATCAACTATTTTAATATCCGGAAATGAATTATTTACTCTGTTATTAAGTGTACAAAGGGAATATTCATTATTTGATGCCTTATAATAACTCACAACAGAAGGCGTAGCACTTCCCAAAACAACAGTACATCCATAAAGCTCAATTAATTTTTCGGCAATTTCTCTTGCATCATATTTAGGTGAAAGCTGATCCGATTTATATGTAGTTTCGTGTTCCTCATCAATTATTATTATACCAAGATTTTCAAATGGTGTAAAGACCGCAGAACGGGGACCTATCATAACTGAAATTTCACCAAGTCTGGCTCTTGTCCACTGGTCATATCTTTCACCGTCATTTAATCTTGAATGAGTGACGGAAACCTTATCACCAAAGCGTGAAACAAATCTTTCAACAGTCTGCTGAGTAAGGGAAATTTCAGGCACAAGAACAATTGCCGATTTACCTTCTCTTAATGCTTTTTCTATTGCTCTTAAATAAATTTCAGTTTTACCGCTGCCTGTTACACCGTGAACAAGTATGGGTTTACCTGTACAATTATCCATTTCACTAAAAATCATATTACAGGCTTTTTCCTGTTCCGCTGTAAGTTTTGGAGGTACTGTTTTTTTAACCGATGCAGTGTTAAAATTACCTCTGTATACCTGTTCATATAACTTTTTTATTATTCCCTTTTTTATTAAAGCATTTATTGGTGCATCATCAACATCAAGCAATGTCTTTATATGTGACACAGGTATTTCATCACCCTTCAATAAAAGACTTAAAACCTTTTTCTGCTTGGTGTCCTTTTTCATAACCTTTTCCACAGCCTCATCAATATTATTATTCTCACTGCTTAAAACAACACAGGCGAAGTTTTTTTCATTTACTCTTTTAGGTATAATGCATTGTATACAATTACTTAAAGTTGTATAATATTTAGTCTGCATCCACTTAGCAAGCTCAATTCTTTTGGGACTTATTATGGAATAGCTTTCACAAATATCATATATTTCCTTAATAAGGCTGTCGTCAACATCAGCAGAATCTGAAAATCCTGTTACATAACCTTCAATTTTTCTGTTTCCTTTGCCAAAGGGTATTAATACCCTCATTCCAACCTCAATATTTGACTTTAATCTTTCAGGTATTTTATAATGAAAAATGTGGTCAATATTTGAATGTGAAATTGATACAATTATTAAGGCATATTTCATTATAAACACCTCCTATAAAATAAAGGGCTTATAGCTGCTGCCATATTAGCCCTTTAGCATTAATTATTCTTCATCATCAGCTATATCTTCAACAGCTTCTCCATCTTCTGATAATTCCAAATCATCAGCAGTTTCCTTATCCTCTAATAATTCCAAATCTTCATCATATTCTTCATTATCTTCAGATAATTCCAAATCATCTTCTTCTACTTCTTTTTCAGCAGTCTTATGCTCTTCAAGCTCTCTCTTTATTTCAGCTTCATCAATATCAGCCTTCTTTGGCTTTAGCTTAGTTCCCTGACCTTCAGGAACAACTGTAATCTTACCTTCTCTGATTTCCTCAACTGCGATAGAAACCGGCTTATTTGAAGCAACTTTTTCTTCAGCCATTGACTCATCACCATCAATTAACTGTCTTGCTCTTTTTGCTGCTGCAATAACAACAGTATATCTGCTTGTAACATCCTTTTCTGACTTCTCGCTCATAGTATCCATAAGTTCTGCATAAGATGGTCTTAACATTTTAAATCTCTCCCTTAAATTTCTTTATAAATTCTATATTATTATTTCTGTTATTTTTAGCCGTTTCAACCACAGACTTTAAATCTGCAACGGCTTGCTCTAATTTGTCATTCACCACAAGGTAATCATAGCAATTAAGATATTCTATCTCTTTAAGAGCTGTTTCAAGTCTTTGCTCTATAACTTCCTGTGTTTCTGTATTTCTGCCTTCAAGGCGTTGTCTTAAAACATTAATATCAGGAGTTGTCATAAAAATATGAACTGCTTCAGGCACTGCCGCTTTAACCTGCATAGCACCCTGTACCTCTATTTCCAATATTATATTATTACCACTGTTTATCTTATCTAAAACATATTTCTTAGGTGTGCCATAGTAATTGCCATTAAACACAGCATATTCAAAGAATTCGTCATTATCTATCATTTTTTCAAATTCTTCTCTGGTTTTAAAGAAATATGTAACACCCTCTTTATCCTCAGCTCTTGGCTGTCTTGTAGTTGCCGAAACAGAAACACCAAAATCCTCTGTTTTCAAAAACTCTTTAAGTACAGTACCCTTACCTGAGCCCGAAGGTCCTGATAAAACAATTAACATACCTTTTTTCATAAACTGCACTCCTAACAATTACTCAATATTCTGTATCTGTTCTCTTATTTTTTCAATTTCACTCTTTGTGTCTACAATAATATTTGTAATTTCAAGGTCATTTGACTTTGAACCTATAGTGTTAACCTCTCTGTTCATTTCCTGTATAAGGAAATCGAGCTTTCTTCCTACAGGTACATTTTCCATAACTATAGACTTCATTTGATTTATATGGCTGTACAGTCTTGTAATTTCTTCATCAATACAAGCCTTATCAGAGAATATAAGTACTTCCGTAAGTATTCTTGATTCATCAGCCTGAATTTCATCAAGCTCATTAAGTTTATCTTCAAGTCTTTTTCTATAATCCTTAGCAACCTCAGGAGCTCTTGTATTAATTCTGTTTACAGCATCAAGAATCGAATTAAGTTTTTCAAGAATATTGTTCTTTAAAGCCTCACCTTCCTTAGTTCTCATTTCAACAAAATTATCAACAGCTTCATTTGTGGCATTCATAAGACATTCATAAATCTCATTGCCTGCCTCCTCGCTTGTTATTCCCTTGTCAACAGTAATTAAGTCAGGAAATTTAGCAACAAGGTCAAGAGTAATATTATCCTTAATTCCAAACTTATCAATTAAACCGTTTAAAGCAGTAATATAACCCTTTGCAAGATTTTCATTAACCGTAATGTTTACGTCATCCTCCGAAAAACTTTCAAAATTAACATAAACATCAATTTTTCCTCTAAAGACCTTTGTTGTTATGGCTTTTTTAATAGCCTCCTCAAAAGCCAGCATGGTTCTTGGCATTTTAATGGCAATATCATTATATCTGTGATTGACAGCTTTGATTTCCACCACAAATTTACGATTATAAAGTGTACATTCTCCCCTGCCGTAGCCAGTCATACTTTTCATTAGTACATACCTCTCATTCTATTTCATAGCATATTAAGATAATTATACAACATTTTATTCATAAATAAAAGACCTTTTTTAATTTTTTGTGTTTAAATTTTGAAATAAATATGATATAATTACTAATATTAATCAGGAGGTGTTATTATGGCATTTGACGGTATTACTATTTCAGCTCTTGTATCCGAAATTAAAGACAAAGTTACAGGTGGCAGAATTGATAAGATTTATCAGCCTGAAAGTGATGAAATTATATTAAGTATAAGAAGTTTTGGAAAGGCATACAAACTATTGTTAACTGCTAATCCTTCTAATCCTAAAATCCACTTTACAAAAGAAAACAAAAATAATCCTTTAAATCCCCCTCTTTTTTGTATGGTAATGCGTAAGCACCTGCAAAGTGGAAAGATTTTAGCAATTAACCAGCCTAATTTTGATAGAATAGTTAATATATATGTTGAATCAATGAATGAAATGGGTGACTATTCTGTTAAAAAACTTATATTAGAAATTATGGGCAGACACAGTAACCTTATTTTAACTGATGAAAACAATATTGTACTTGACTGTATTAAGCACATATCCCACGATAAAAGCTCTGTAAGAGAGGTGCTGCCGGGCAGAGAATATATTATGCCCCCTTCTCAGGATAAAATAAACACACTTGAACTTAACCATAAGAACTTTGATACGGTTTTTAATAATAGTTTAAATAAAAAGGCACAGGCAATGATATATCAAAGTTATACGGGAATAAGTCCGGTTATAGCCTCTGAAATATGTGTGCGAGCAGGTGTTAATCCTGCCGATTTCTGTGAATCTTTAAATGAAGAAGCTAAGGAAAACATATATAATTCCTTTAACAATATTGTAAATACAATTAAGGAAGAAAATTTTACTCCTCAGCTTTTTACAAATGATGCAGGAAAAATTACAGACTTTTCGCCTTTAGATATGACACAATTTAAAGGATTTAATATTAAAAATTATGAATCAATGTCTGAGCTTGTAGAGGATTTTTACAGGAATAGAGATTTTACCTACAGAATTAATCAGAAAACTCAGGATTTAAAGAAACTTATTTCACAAAATATTGAACGCTGTGTAAGAAAAAAAGAAATTCAGACAAAAACTCTTAAAGATATTGAAAACAGGGATGAATTAAGACTTTACGGCGAATTAATAACTGCAAATATTTATTCTATAAAAAAAGGTATGACAACTGTTGAGCTCACTAATTTCTATTCCGAAAACGGTGAAACCATTACAATTCCTCTTGACGGCAACAAAACACCGTCAGAAAATGCGCAAAAATATTTTAAGGCATATAATAAAGCTAAAAGAACATTCGATGCTTTACAGGAACAGATTATATCAAATGATGAGGAGTTTGAATATCTGGAAGGAGTTTTAACATCTGTAAGTAACTGTACCGATGAACAGGATATTAAAGAAATTCGTCAGGAATTAAGAGAAAATGGCTATATTAAAAAAACAAAAGGGACTAAAGGCAAGGTTTCACAAAAAAAATCAAAGCCTTTGCATTTTTTATCCTCTGACGGATATGATATTTATGTTGGCAAAAACAACTTTCAAAATGATGAACTTACATTAAAATTTGCAAAGCCAAGGGATATGTGGTTTCATACCAAAAATATTCCCGGCTCTCATGTAATTGTAGTATATAAGGGTGAAGAATATCCCAATTCCACATTAACAGAGGCAGCAGAGCTTGCCGCTTATTACAGTAAAGCACAAGGCTCTCCTATGGTACCTGTTGACTATACCGAAAAAAGAAATGTTAAAAAACCAAATGGTGCAAAACCCGGTATGGTAATTTACGAAACCAATAAAACTGCTTATGTTAATTCAGGCGAAGAAATATTAAATAAACTTAAATGCATATAAAAAGCGGCTGTTACACTATTTGTAAATGTAACAGCCAATTTTTATTATAAATTAATTATCAATCAAAGCAGCTTCCGCCCAAAAATTCTCTTATCAGCGAATTTGTAGGTATATCCTGAGGATTTATGGCAAGAAAACTATTTAAAAGATTAAGAAGTCTTTTAGCCTCAGTATAACCACTTTCTGACTTATCAAGATTAAAAAGTAAAGGCTCAGCAATTACTTTGAGTACACACATTTCATATATCAAGGCAGAATTAAATGTAACATCTGCATTTTCCTGAAATGGAAATATGTTTTCTTCCTCACCTTTTAATACCTTATGCCACATATTTATTGTACTGCTGGCAGAAAAACCTCTGAAAAAATGATCCCTTACTATTCTTCTTATAAGCCTTGTATCTGTTGTAGATATTCTGTTGTGTTCATCAATGTTAAGCTGTGTAAGAGCACTTATATAGATCTTAAATTTATCCTCACCCTGTATCCTTGGTGTAAGTGCATCATTAAGTCCGTGAATACCCTCTATAATAAGTACATCGTCCTCCTGAAGCTTTATTTTTTTACCCTTCATCTTTGGTTCACCTGTAGTAAAATCATAAAGTGGAGTTTCTACCTCTTCTCCCTTTTTAAGAGCAATAAGTTCATTATTCAGTTTCTCTATTTCGAGAGTATTTATATTTTCAAAATTCTTTGTACCATCCTCTTCAAAAGGAATTTCCTCCCTTGGCTTATAATAATCATCAAGAGATATCATATGCGGCTTAATTCCTATTACCTTTAGCTGAACGCAAAGACGTTTTGAAAACGTTGTTTTGCCTGAGGATGAAGGGCCTGCAATAAATACAAACTTTTTACCGCTTTTGTGTATTTCATCAGCTATCTGGGCAATTTTCTTTTCCTGTAATGCCTCTGCAATCAATATAAGCTCCTTAATTTCTCCATTACTAATAGCATCATTAAGACTGCATACGGCAGATACATTTAAAATTTCTGACCATTTGTTATATTCTTTAAAAATGTTTGTCAACTTTGGATATTTTAAATATGTATTAAGGGTTCCCGGATTTTTAGATGACTCAAACTGCAATACAAAACCGTCACTATGCTTAACCAAATCAAAAATTTCAATATATTTTGTGGAAGGTACCATTGTTCCGTAAAGATAATCGTAATAATCATTTATCTTATAAAGTGATACACTTGTAGCTTTAATATATTTAAGCTCCTTTTTACAATTAATAAGATTGTTTGCCGTAAATATTTCCTCTGCTTCCGATACTGTTACCTGCAATTTTTCAATAGGAAAATCAGACTTAACCATTTCCCTCATTTCTGTTTTTATTTTATTCAAAAGGTCTTTTGTTATTTCTATGCCCCTTATTGTACAGAAATAATTTTCATTAATAGTATGCTCTACCCATACAACAGCACCTCTGCCCAGTATTTTTCTGACAGATGCAAGCATAATGAATATTGCGCTTCTCTGGTAAACTCTAAACCCAAGTTTAGATGTAATGTCCATAAATTCAACATTACAGTCATCATTAATTCTAAAATTCAAATCCCTTTCAATATTGTCAACCTTTGCCGCTAAAATAGGATGATTAGTCGCATCTTTATACAGCTTGCTAAGCTGTAGCAATGATGTATTTGAATCGACTCTTACATCTTTTTTAATGTTCACAATATGCACATTAAAATACTTCATAAAAACTCCCCCTCTGATTATAAATTATACAATATTAAGAGTCTGACCGTTTATCTTTGACTTGACAAATTCAGCACCCTTAACTTTATCTGATAAAATATTATACAAGGTATCAACAACTATTACTTCTGTCAGATAATGTGTACCGTCAATAAGGCACAAATCCAAGTCCTCTGCAATCTGTGCATTATGGTAGCCCACATCTCCTGTAATATAAGCCTGACAGCCCTCTTCCTTAGCCTTTGACATAAATTCAAAGTCTGCGCCTGCACCTGTGCATAAAGCCACCTTTTTTATCACCCTATCCATACTTCCGTTAACAACAAGGCTTTCAGCTCCTAATTTTGCTTTAACAAAACTAATAAAATCACTGAATTTAACAGGTGACTTTAAATCACCCTGCCTTCCCATATAATTCTCATCGCCCATTGGTACAAGTCCCTTTACGTTGTCAAGTTCCAAAAGTTTTGCCAAGGTATAATTAGTACCATAATCCGCTATATCAAGATTAGTATGGGCTGAATATACAATAATATCATTTTTAATAACCTTTGCTATTTTAACAGATAAAGGAGCATCAAAATTCAGATTTTTTACAGCCTTGAAAATAAAGGGGTGATGGGTAATTATCATATTAGCACCAATATTTACAGCCTCATCAATAACTGCTGCTGAACAGTCAAGAGCAATAAGTGCCTTATTTACATCAGAATTTTTGTCACCAGCCATTATTCCCACATTATCCCAGCTGCAGCAAATATTTTCAGGTGCAATTTCATTTATTATATTTATAATATCTATAGCTTTTACAGACATTTTTTCACCTCCAAATAGCTTTCCTTTAATTTTACAAGTTTGTCATAAGCAGAAGTACCTTCCTTGCCATTTTCCTTCATATTTTTAAGTACCATTAAAAGTTTATTTAATTCAATTTTAATATATTCCTTTAAAACAGGTGATTTTGACTCAATAAGTCTTTTGCCAAAGAGATATTCAATTTCAGTATATTTTTCTTGTCCT
>CABVEG010000047.1 GCA_902497185.1 uncultured Eubacteriales bacterium
GATGTTGAATGGGATGCAGATACAAAGACTGCCATTTACAGATAAATAAATTTTTAAGCAATAAAACTTATACTATGAGGTTTGTCTGAAAGGATGGACCTCATAATTTTTTATTATTAGTCAAAAAACTTATTTGTATAAAAATCACATAATCTACAAAAAATACTTTCAGATATACGAGGAGGTATTTTTATGCTAAAAAAAACTACAGCAATAATATTATCAGTACTATTATTTACATCAACAGTATTTGCCGAGCCGCCGACTATAGATGCAAAATCCTATATTCTTATGGAGGCGTCAACGGGCAAAATACTTTCTGAAAGTAACTCAGAGGAGCCCCTTCCTCCGGCAAGTGTAACAAAGATTATGACTCTTTTGCTTATATATGATGCTGTTGATTCAGGCAAAATAAAGTGGGATGATATGGTAAGTGTATCAGAGCATGCAGCAAGTATGGGCGGTTCACAAATTTTCCTTGAACCTAATGAACAGCAGAGTGTGGAAACCCTTACAAAGTCTATAGCAATAGCATCAGCAAATGATGCAGCGGTTACAATGGCTGAGTTTATAGGCGGCAGTGAAGAAAGCTTTGTTGCTATGATGAATGAAAAGGCTAAGGCTCTTGGTATGAAGAACACTACATTTGTAAATGCCTGTGGTCTTGATGCAGAGGGGCATAAAATGAGTGCAAAGGATATTGCCATAATGAGTAGGGAGCTTATAACAAAATATCCTGATGTAAAAAAATATACTACAACTTGGCAGGATACCATTACCCATACTACAGCAAAGGGAGAAAGTGAATTTGGCTTAACAAATACAAACAAACTTATTAAATGGTATAAAGATGCAACAGGCTTAAAGACAGGCTCAACAGGCAAAGCCCTTTATTGTCTTTCAGGTACTGCCATTAGGGATGATATGGAGCTTATAGCTGTAGTAATGGCAGCTCCTGACCCTAAAATAAGATTTCAGACTACTATGAAACTTCTTGACTATGGATTTGCCAATTACAAGATTGAAAAGGGCAAGGCGGCAGGAGAAATTGTAGGTCAGGTTCCCGTATATAAGGGAATGACGGATATTGTGGACGCTGCCATTGCAAATCCTATAAATATGGTAACATCAAAGGACAATAAGGATAAGCTTGAATTTAAAACGGAGTTTGTGGAAAGTATAAATGCGCCTGTAAAAAAGGGAGATAAAGTTGGTGAAATTATTTATTATACAAAGGGCAATGAGGTTGCCAGATGTGATTTAGTTGCTAATCAAAATGTGGAAAAAGCAAATTTGCAAAAAAATATATCAAGGCTTTTAAAATTGTGGATAAACTAAAGTGAGGACCTCAATACGAGGTCCTCTCAGACTGTCAAAAAACTAAACTTTTTAAGAAAAATTGAATTTCTTGCGACACCGTAATTCAAAAAGCGTCGCAGACTTTAATCCGCAGGTCGAGCTTTGCCCGACCGAGGACGGGGACTGGTTTGTGTACTTGCATAGCAAGGACGCAAACTACACGGCTGGTCCCCACCTTAGTATACTGCAAGAAATGCGAGCATTTCTTGCAAGCGTGTCGACTTTATCGACACGCAGTGAGGACCTCAATACGAGGTCCTCTTAATGAGTATAAATATGAAACATGTTCAAACGAAGAACACCAAAAACAGTTTGAACATATGGATATGGATTGAATTTAACTTTATATCATGTTTCATATCTTGATTGTATTATACCACAATTAAATTTGCTTTTAAAGCGATTTACATAAACTGCACGATTTAAAGCATAAAATGCATAATACAACAATATCCGACACTTATTTATCTTATATTGGCAGTAAGTTCATTTCCTGTGTAATCAATATAAATTATATTGTCTGCCTCAAGGTCACTGCCAATAATCATTCTGCCAACAAGAGTTTCAACTTTAGACTGTATAAATCTCCTTAAAGGTCTTGCTCCGTAAACAGGGTCATAACCGCAATCAATAATATACTGTTTAGCAGCGGGACTGACTTCAATGGAAATCTGCTTGTGGGCAACTCTCTTGTTAAGGTCATTAAGCATAAGGTCAACTATAGAACCTATTTCAGACTTAGCAAGAGGCTTATAGAATACTATCTCATCAAGTCTGTTCAAAAATTCAGGTCTGAAACTGGATTTAAGTAAGGTTTCAACCTGTGATTTTGCCTCGTCGCTTATAGTATTATCAGCCTGTATACCCTCAAGTATAAAGTTAGAGCCTAAGTTAGATGTAAGAATGATTATAGTATTCTTAAAGTCAACAGTTCTGCCCTGTGAATCAGTAATTCTGCCGTCATCAAGAACCTGTAAAAGTACATTAAACACATCTGGATGAGCCTTTTCAATTTCATCAAAAAGCACAACGGAATAAGGCTTTCTCCTTACAGCCTCAGTAAGCTGACCGCCTTCTTCGTAGCCTACATATCCCGGAGGTGCACCGATTAATCTGGATACACTGTATTTTTCCATATATTCGGACATATCAATTCTGACAATATTTTTTTCATCATCAAAAAGTGCCTCGGCAAGAGCCTTTGCAAGCTCTGTTTTACCAACACCTGTAGGACCTAAAAACAGGAATGAACCAATAGGTCTGTCAGGGTCCTGAATACCTGCTCTTGAACGGATAATAGCCTCGCATACCTTTTCAACAGCCTCATCCTGACCAATAACTCTTTTATGAAGAATATCATCAAGGTGGAGAAGTTTTTGTTTTTCGCCTTCAACAAGTTTAGATACGGGTATACCTGTCCATCTTCCTACAATTTTGGCGATTTCTTCTTCTGTTACCTTATCTCTTAATATTTTATTTTCCTTAGAACCGTTTTCACCTTTGCTTTCTTCATTTTCAAGAGCTTTTTGAAGTTCGGGCAGTTTTCCGTATTTTAGTTTTGCTGCCTCGTCCAGATTATAATTCCTTTCGGCAATTTCAATTTGCTTAGTGACATCTTCAATTTGCTTTCTTAAATCCTGAACCTTGTTAATATCAGACATTTCATTTTCCCATTGTGCCTTCATTGATGCAAATTCAGCTCTTAATTCAGCAAGCTCCTTTTGTACATTTTCAAGCTGTTCCTTAGAAAGCTTGTCATCTTCCTTTTTAAGAGCAGCCTCTTCTATTTCGTGCTGCATAATCTTTCTGGAAATTTCATCAAGCTCAGTAGGCATTGAATTCATTTCAGTTTTAATTGTGGCACATGCCTCATCAACAAGGTCAATAGCCTTATCAGGCAAAAATCTGTCTGTTATATATCTGTTGGAAAGCGTAGCCGCGGCAATTAAAGCCTGATCATGAATTTTAACACCGTGATAAACCTCATATCTTTCCTTTAAGCCTCTTAATATTGAAATAGTATCCTCAACAGTAGGCTCATCTACCATAACAGGCTGAAAACGTCTTTCAAGAGCAGCGTCCTTTTCAATATACTGTCTGTACTCGTTAAGTGTAGTAGCACCTATACAGTGCAATTCACCTCTTGCAAGCATAGGCTTTAAAAGATTGCCTGCATCCATAGCTCCCTGCCCCTTGCCTGCTCCAACAATAGTATGAAGCTCATCAATAAACATTATAATTTTGCCCTCGGATTTTTTAACCTCCTGCAAAACAGCCTTTAATCTTTCCTCAAATTCACCCTGATATTTAGCGCCTGCAATAAGTGCACCCATATCAAGAGAGAAAATTCTTCTGTCCTTAATGTTGTCGGGAACATCTCCCTTAACAATTCTTAAAGCAAGACCCTCTGCAATGGCAGTTTTACCAACACCGGGCTCACCGATAAGAACAGGATTATTTTTAGTCTTTCTTGAAAGGATTCTTATTACATTTCTTATTTCAGAGTCCCTGCCAATAACAGGGTCAAGTTTTCCTTTTTCCGCCATAGCTACTAAATCCTGACCATACTTGTTAAGTACATCATAAGTTGATTCGGGATTGTCTGTTGTAACTCTTGTATTGCCCCTTACTGACTTTAAGGCAGTTAAAAATCTGTCCTTTGTAACATTAAATGTTTTGAAAATATCCTTTACTTTACTGTCAGGATTGTCTATAAGACCAAGCATTAAATGTTCAACCGATACATAGTCATCACCCATTTTAGCTGCGGTTTTTTCAGCATCAGCCAGTGCCTTGTCAAATTCGGAAGAAACATAAACCTTTCCCTGTTCTCTGGCACTTCCTCCTACCTTTGGAAGGGAATCAATAGCTTTTTTTACGGCAAGGCCAAAACTGCCAATATCAATACCCATTTTAATCATCATTTGGGCACATACACCGCCATCCTGAGAAATAAGGGCATATAATAAATGAGGCTGTTCAATTTGCTGATTACTGCTTTCAACTGCAAGAGTTTGTGCTAACTGTATTGCTTCCAAGGATTTCTGTGTCATTTTATTCATATTCATATACAACTCCCCTTTCAATTAAATCTTAAACTCACATTTATTATAAAATTTAACATACTCTCTTTCTATTTCTTCAATACTCTCACCTGCGAAATATAGCTTCATAATTTTGTCAAAACCTGTAATATACTGTGAAATCATTTCTCCAATTTGATTTTCGTCATAATTTTCGGCAGGCAGGTCGAGCTTTCTCACATATTTGCCTTCAGACTGAGCATACAAAACCTTTCTGTTAAGATACTTAGCCTCAAGGGCATTCCATATATTGAGAAAATTATCAAGTTCCTGAAGAAGGACACTGTTTTGGGTTCTGAACACAACTCTTAACTCTCCATTTGCAGAGCTGCCTTTTTTATTCATAATTACAGAATATTTAACACTTGGATTATACTTATATTTAAATGAACTTTTAATCATTAGGGAAGTATCTCCGGGAGTAGCCATTATTCTGAAAACATCCTGCCCGTTTATTATATCCTCAACAGTATCAAGAATATTCCTTATATGTTGTTCAGGAGTGACATAAGCCACCTTTTCTGCCAAAATCTGATTAATCATATTTGAACGGTTTGTACCATATTTATAAGCCATACGGTCAACCGCCTCTACAACAGCATCATTTAAAACTATGCTGTAAACGCTTTTGCTCAAATCTATCACCTCACCTTTGAATATATTGTAGCACTGGTTAAATAATTTGTCAATAGTTTTATATAAATTTTTTTACAAAAATTTATTACCCTTTCCGAATATAATAAAAATAAATATCCCCCGATTTTATACCAGCCCATAATTGTTAGATTTTTTGCTCTAACCTTTGGGGTGTATATACTCACCGGGGGATATTTATTATACTCTTTTAACAATGATAAGTTTTTGATTAGGATAAATCAAGTCAGGATTTTCAATGTTATTTATATCTGCAATATCCTGTACTGTGGTATTAAATCTTTTTGCAAGTTTCCAAAGTGTATCTCCTTTTTTTACAACATAAAGGGCTATGCTTGGTATTTTATCAATTATTTCAGGCGGAAGGGGCGTAATTACTGCATCTGTAATAAGATTAATACACTTTCTTTCTTTAACTGTGGTGTTTGTGTTAAGTGCACATCTTACTTCAACCTCTCTGTCTGAAAGCATATTAAAGCCAATATGGGCAATATTTGCCCTTACATTTGCCTCCATACCTTCTTCGGCACCTCTGGCATCTATTGCCTGAGTAAAGGGAACCGTTTTGGAATGGCTGAATATAGGCATTTCATCATTTCCTGTAATATACATTATATCAATGTTTATTGCTCCTTCTATAACTACCTTGTTTTCATAAATTGATATATCATCAATATAAACCGTGCCTGTAGCTCTAAAGATTTGGAGCATATCAGGGCATTTCTCGTCAAGAGTAATTATTTCCTTAACAGGGCACTGCCCTCTGTTCTTGCATACCAAAGCAGAGTAGCAAAGTTCTGTTACAGTAAAGCTTACATCGTTGTTAAGAGCATAGGCATCTTCAAGTATTTCGTTTACCTCATTTTGGCTGGTGTTAATGTTGGCACCCAGATTTATTTCCATACTTATAATTCTGGGCTCTCCATCATCGTTTTCAAGAATATTATAAAAACAATCCTTTACATATAAATTGACATCGGCTGTACTGTCAATATCGGTATTTTCTGCCTCAAGGGCAAAATTAAATGGTATATCAAACTCATAAATTTCAGGAAAACCTCCCTCCGTGCTTGTATACAGAACAACAACAGATACATCGCCTCTTGTGTCAACAGAATCCTCCTGTGGCTTAAATTCGGAATTTGTTATGTTGCAGCTTACACTTAATATTTCTGATATAGGCAGTTTGGTAGCAGGTAGAGAAACATCTTCCGTTACGCTAAAGTTTTCTCTTTTTTGACAAAGCGTTCTGGAGGTGCTTACATTTGCAAACTGCTGTTGCTCTCTTGGTATGTCATATAGGTCTGTAATAGCTTCTATTTCTGCTGTATCTGTTATACTGCCTCTTATCTCTGACATTACCTTGCAGCTGATTTTTCTGTCATTTATTTTTTTACACTCTGTATTTGAAATGTCTGCATTAATATTTGAGAGCATATCGGCGGAGGCGCCCTCTATATTTATAAAATCATTTACGGGAATTTCAGTTGAAACACTATGTACACCCTTGTCCTTGCCACAATATAATATGTTAATAAGGATTCTGCCCTTGTAGCTTAAACGATTTTCCTCGGTGTGGCTTTCTTCGGGAATTATGTTTGCATCACACTTTAATATAATGTCAATATCAGGCTGATTATCTCGCAATACAATTTCGCTTTCCTGTATAAGCTGTGTTTTTTCACTGCCTATACTTTTGTCTGCTGTTATATTTTTAGTTATATAATTCATATACAAAAACCTCCATATCAATATACTTTAGTATATTAGGGATATGGAGGTTTTATGATTGTTAAAAAAAAATTGTTTTAGCTGTTTAAAGCCTCAATAACATTATTAGTAATTTTCTTAAATTCTGCTGCAATTTCAGCCTTAATATTATCATAGCCGTTATCAGCCATACCTGAAACGGTAACATCGGTAGGCAGTTCGCCTAAAAGGGCAATTTCATTTTGAATTAAAAATTCAGTTGTGTTTTCACCGTCATAAATTTTAATCTTTTCACCGCAGTGAGGGCAGATTATATAGCTCATATTTTCCACAAGACCTAAAATAGGAACATTAAGCATCTTAGTCATATTTATAGACTTAGAAACTATCATATTTACCATATCTTGAGGAATACTTACCATAACAATACCGCTTAAAGGAATACTTTGCATTACTGTAAGGGAAATATCACCTGTTCCGGGAGGCATATCAACTATAAGGTAGTCAAGCTCGCCCCAAAGCGCCTCAACCCAGAACTGCTTTACACAGCTTGAAAGCATAGCACCTCTCCATACTACAGGCTGATTTTCATCGGGAAGCATAAGATTAAGGCTTAATACCTTAATACCATCCTCATTTTCAACAGGAATTATAAGGTTATTTTCAGCAAAGGCTCTCTTGCCTGTTAAGCCCATAAGTCTACAGGCACTTGGTCCTGTAATATCAGCATCTAAAAGACCTACTGAAAAGCCTTTTTTTGCAAGCTCTTTAGCAAGCATAGCTGACACTGTTGATTTACCGACACCACCTTTGCCACTCATTACACCGATAATATTTTTTACCTTGTTAAGCGGATTGTTTTCAATTCCGCACTTGCCGCTGTCATTGCCGCACTTGCCATGTGACGGACATGAGTTGCAGTCTGCCATACATAACATCTCCTTTGTAAAGTTTGTATTATTTATTAATTAAATTTTCTCTGTCTTACTACCTCATACATAATAAGACCTGCTGAAACACTTGCATTAAGTGAATCTATACTGCCATACATAGGAATACCTACCGTAAAGTCGCACTTCTTTTTAACAAGCTCGCTTACGCCTGAACCCTCGTTGCCAATTACAAGGGCAATAGCACCCTTTCTTCCTGACATATCAGCACAGGCAACCCATATATTTTCCTTTTTAAGCTCGTCAATAGCTCTAGCCATATTTGTTACTCTTGCTACAGGCACAAATTCAAGAGCACCTGCCGAAGTCTTGCTTACAATAGCTGTTAAACCTACAGCTCTTCTCTTAGGAATAACTACACCGTGAGCACCTACAGCATCGGCTGTTCTTATAATAGCGCCTAAGTTGTGAGGGTCAGTTATTTCATCACATAAAATAATGAATGGGTCTTCACCCTTATTTCTTGCATTTTCAATAATATCACTTAACTCACAGTATTCATGGGCAGGGCAGAGGGCAATAACACCCTGATTATTATTACTCTTTGAAATAAGAGCCATTTTTTCTTTGTCCACTTCCTGAACAATAATACCTTTTTCTCTTGCTTTGGCAACTATTACTTTTAGTGTACCCTCAATTCCGCCTTTTTTTACAATAATTTTATCAATAGGCTTATCGTGATTTAATGCCTCTAATACGGGGTTTCTGCCCTCAAGCTGTAAGCCTTCTTCAAAAGCTGAATTGTCCTCATACTTTTGAGCTCTGCTGTCACGAGGTCTGAAATCTCTTTTTTCGGGGCGTCTTTCTGACTTCATTTTGCTTCTTCTGTTGTCCTGTCTTTTCATAATTTCTCCTTTTAATGTATTGCTTCAAGTCCTATGTTATATAGCTCCTCTATTCTCTCACACTCACCCTTTAAGTACAGATAACCAAAAAGTGCCTCAACACCTGTAGCACGTCTGTAATCAACTATTGACTGATTTTTAGCTGATGTGTGACTTTTGGCGTTTCTTCCTCTTTTAAGCACTCCAAGCTCCTCTTCAGTTAGTTTATCCTCTATGGCTGAATACATTTTTGACTGAGCGGTGGCATTTACAATAGCCTTTGCTTTTTTGTGCATAATATTTACGGGAGAATTTCCCTCTGCAACTATCATACCTCTTGTAAGAAGGTCAAATATTGTATCGCCTATAAAGGCAAGGGCAAGAGAATTAAGACTTTTGGGGTCAGCATTTATGTTTTTAAAAATATCCATATTTCTCCTATTTGTAAGACCAGCGAACGCCTGCTCTTGTGTCCTCAATTACTACACCCTTACTGCTTAACTCTTCTCTTATGGCATCAGCTCTTGCAAAATCCTTTGCTTTCTTTGCGGCTGTTCTTTCTGCAATAAGTGCCTCAACCTCATCAGCTGAAATCTGATTGTTCTTTGTTTCATCATAAGGCTTAATACCGAGAATGTTGCAGAGAGTAAGCATTTTTTCTCTTATGGCTTTTACAAATTCCTTTGAAGAATTTTCTGTCACATTTACATTTGCAAACTTGGCAATTTCAAAAATTGCAGTTACGGCATCAGCAGTGTTGAAGTCATCGTCCATAGCTTTTTCAAACTGAACTCTGAATTTGTCGGCATCAGCATTAAGCCTAGCTTCATCTTCTGTCATTGAGCCTTGAGCCTTGCTTTCCATAAATAAAAGTGACTTATAAGCATTTTTGATTCTGTCAAGACCTGCACCTGCTGCCTCCATTAACTCTCTAGAGAAGTTAATAGGGCTTCTGTAGTGACCGCTTAAAATAAAGAATCTTACTACGTCATAAGGAATATGTTCAACAATTTCTCTTAATGTAAAGAAGTTA
>CABVEG010000048.1 GCA_902497185.1 uncultured Eubacteriales bacterium
TACGCTAAGGTAAACTTATTAGTTGAGGGTCAGGCTGTTGAAACTGATCAGCCTGCAGTTATTGTTGAAAGCAGAACAATGGTTCCTGTAAGAGTGGTTGCTGAAACTCTTGGTTCAACAGTTGACTGGGATGCAGAAACTAAGACTGTTACTTTTACTCAGGATATTATGACTGCGTCTATGGTTGTTGGTGAATCTAAGCTTACTGTAGCTATTGATGATGTAGCAAGTGATATGGCTATTGACGTGCCTGCAACTATTATTAACAGCAGAACTATGGTACCTATCAGATTCTTGTCTGAAACATTTGGTTATGGTGTTGAGTGGGATGCAGAAACTAAGACTGTTAATGTAACAGCAAAGAAGGTTGAGGATGTTGTTGAAAGCCCTGCTGCTGTTGAAGTTGAAACAACTGTAGATTAAGTATCAGTTAAGCTAAATTTAATGAGCTTGGTGTTAACATTATAAATAGTTAAATATAAAATTTTTTAAATGGGAGTACAGTAATGATATTATAGCATTATTGTGCTCTCTTTTTTGTTAATTACCTATTTTTCAACTATTTCTTTTGCTTTTTTTGCAAAAATATTGACAATTACTTGTCAAAATGTTATCATTAACTAGTATAAGTGGATTAAATTATAAATGAATTTTCAAATAAATTTTACTAGGGAGAACGATAATTATGATTAATGTAATTGGTTTAGGTTATATTGGTTTACCAACAGCACTTATGATGGCTGCCCATGGTGTTGAGGTTGTAGGTACTGATTATAACAAGGAATTGGTTGATACCCTTAACTCAGGCAAGACTACTTTTAAGGAAGATGGTCTTGATGAGCTTTTTGATTCTGCTGTTAAGGCAGGTATTAAGTTTTCAACTGAATATCAGGTAACAGATGTTTATATTGTTTCAGTGCCAACCCCTTATGATGCTTTCAGCAAAAAGGTAGATGCTAAATATGTTGAGTCTGCCGTAAAGAGCGTTATGGAGGTATGCCCTAAGGGCGCAACCGTTGTTATTGAATCAACTATTTCTCCCGGCACAATAGATAAGCATGTTCGTCCTATTGTAGAGGCTAACGGCTTTGTTATAGGCAAGGACTTAAACCTTGTTCATGCTCCTGAAAGAATTATACCGGGCAATATGGTATATGAGCTTTTACACAATAACAGAACCATTGGTGCTGATGATAAGGAAATCGGTGAAAAGATTAAGGCTTTATATGCTTCCTTCTGCCAGGGTGAAATTGTAGTTACTGATATTAGAACTGCTGAAATGACTAAGGTAGTTGAAAATACTTTCAGAGATATTAACATTGCTTATGCTAATGAGCTTGCTAAAATATGTCGTTCAGACAATATGGATGTTTATGAAATTATTCGTATTGCAAACAAGCACCCAAGAGTTAATATTTTAAGCCCGGGTCCCGGTGTAGGTGGTCATTGCATTTCTGTTGACCCATGGTTTCTTGTAGGCGATTATCCCGGTCTTGCTAATATTATTCTTGCTGCAAGAAAGATTAATGACAGTATGCCTGAGTTTGTTCTTGAGAGAATACATTATATTATGAAGGGAAATAATATGACAGATGTTTCAAGAGTAGGCTTATATGGCCTTACTTATAAGGAAAATGTAGACGATATGAGAGAGTCACCTACATTACAGATGCTTGAATCTATGGAAAAGCATCTTTGCGGTAATTTGGTTAAGGTTTATGACCCTTTTATTACAAAGGATGTTGTACCTAATCAGATGCATGATTTAGACGAGTTCCTTAATTCTGTTGACATTGTTGTATTGCTTGTTGGTCACGATGAAATTAAGGAGAATATGGATAAGCTTAAGGGCAAGATAGTTCTTGATACAAGAAATATCTGTAACCTTGAGGGAACATACAAACTTTAATATATTTGCAAAATTTATCCCCTGTAACTTGTTACAGGGGATTTTTTATAAATTTTTGAGTTGATTAGGCTTTGTAAGATGTTATACAAGCCTATAGACAAATATGATTGTGCAAATATAACAACAAGGCTTGATTTAAAAGGAAATTTTGAAGGTTTTGAACAAAAAAATAAATCTTTATTGTATTAATTGCACAACTTGAAATAAAATTGACCAATAAAAATAATATTATTGTAATATTTGACGTCAATGTTGTACTAAGATAATATATTAATTGCAGTTGATTTTTGTTTAAAATGACGATAAACGCAAAATGCCATTATACATAATGGGGAAATATGGGGAAATGTTAAAAATATTAAAAAACACTATATCTGGTTTCTTTTATATGTGGTATACTAAATATAGTTATATAAGTGAATTTAGCCCATTAAGCAATATTTATATAAAATCACATAAAAATTTAATAAATTTGCCATTTTTTCCTATTGCTATTTTTTTATATTTATTGTAAAATAAGTTACAGGTGGTGGAAAGTGGTGAGAAATGGTTTTCTTACCCACAAAAGTGGTTTGAAAGTGGTGATTTTATGTTTATGGGTGAATATACGCATAATATTGATGCAAAGGGCAGGGCTATTGTACCTGCTAAATTAAGAGAAGAACTTGGCAGCAAGTTTATTATCACCAAAGAAATTGACAACTGTCTTTCACTTTACACCTTAGATGACTGGAATATATTGGTCGAAAAGCTAAACAAACTACCTACCACTAACAGAAAGGCTCTTGCCTTTAAAAGATTTAAACTTGCCTCAGCTTATGAATGTGAGCCTGATGGCAACGGAAGAATTATGATTCCTCAGAGCTTAAGAGAATATGCAGGTATTACCAAGGAAATAGTAACTACAGGTAATGGCGATAAGGTTGAAATATGGGACAAGGCTAAGTATGATGCTTATTATTCTCAATACAACTTTAATGACGGCAGCTTTGATTCTTTAAGTGAATTTGGAATTTAATAATGAAAATAAGGATTTGAGAATATGAATTTTGAACATACACCGGTACTGTTAGAGGAATGTATAAAGGGACTTAATATTGTGCCTGACGGTATATATGCCGATTGTACTCTCGGCGGAGCGGGACATTCAAGCCACATTGTTTCTAGACTTAACGGGAACGGTATTCTTATTGGTATTGATCAGGATGCCAATGCCATTAAGGCAGCAGGTGAAAAATTAAAGGACTATACCAATGTTAAATATGTAAGGGATAATTTCTCAAATATTAAAAATATAGCAGAAGGTCTTGATTTGGGTCAAGACAGCATAAATGGATTTTTACTCGATCTCGGTGTATCCTCCCACCAATTAGATGAAGCGGATAGAGGTTTCTCCTACAACCACGATGCTCCACTCGATATGCGAATGGATCAAAGACGCCCTCTATCTGCTTATGTGGTGGTCAATGAATACACAGAACCTGAACTTACCCGTATAATAAGAGATTATGGGGAAGAACGTTGGGCTAAGAGAATTGCAGAGTTTATTATAAATGAAAGAAAGATTAAACCTATTGAAACTACATTTGACTTGGTTTCTGTTATAAAAAAAGCTGTGCCAAAGGGCGCAAGGTCAGATGGTCCTCATCCTGCAAAGAGAACCTTTCAGGCTATAAGAATTGAGGTTAATAACGAGCTTGGTATACTTGAAAGCACTATAAATGATATGGTGGATTTGCTTAAGCCCGGAGGAAGAATATGTATTATTACCTTCCATTCTTTAGAGGACAGAATTGTAAAAAATGTATTCAGAAATTTGGAAAATCCCTGTACCTGTCCAAGGGATTTTCCCATTTGTGTGTGTGGCAAAAAGCCTAAGGTTAAGGTTATAACCCGCAAGCCAATATTGCCGGGACAGGAAGAGCTTGAAAATAACAGAAGGGCACACAGTGCCAAATTGAGAATTGCAGAAAAAATATAAGCTACAAAGGAGGAAGCTGTATGAGTTCTAACAGAACTAACTATAAAAACAGAAGAACAGGCAGTAATCGTAATACAGCTTCATCTGCCAAAAGATACCCTGCATCAACAGGATATAAATACAAGAGAAATTACTTTGATACGAAGTCTTCCGGGAATACCGCCGGATATACAAGAGCTACAATGGGCAGCAGCTCTGCCAGAGAATACGGATATTATGGCAGTACATATACAAGCTATAATCCCGGCTCTGTTGCTCATGATTATTTTTATGATACGGATATTCCCGTAAGAAAACAGAAAAAGAAAAGGGTTAATCGTGCTAAGGAAAAGGAGATAATACAGTTGAATATGCCTAAGACCATAGTTTCCATTGCTGTTATTTTTGCTTTTTCCCTTGCATTGCTTTGCACGTATGCGGTAAACAGCAGCTATAGAAGTGAAATTTCTTCTAAACAGGCAGAATTGGCTAAAATTGTTGAAGATAACCAGTATTTAAAAACCACACTTGAAGATAATATAGACTTAAATAAAGTGGCAAAGGAAGCTGAAAAACTCGGCTTGCAGAAGCCACAGGCTTATCAGATTACAGAAGTGCAGGTTCCTAATGAAAGCTACACAGTACAGTATGATGCGAAAATCAATACTCAGGATAAAAGTGTGTGGGAATTTTTGAAAAGTCTTTTAAATAAGTAGTTTACATAAAACAATGTTTTGTGTTGAGAATATAAGGAATTGATTTATAATGAGTGAAAGAAGAAAAAGGGCTGCATCTAAAAGTGCAGCCTCGAATAATAATAGCAAAATATATTTGTCAAGATTAACTATCCTACTAATTCTGTTTGCTGTGGCAATAGGATTTTTAGGATATTTTCGTGTTTTTATGATTAAACAGGACAGGGCAAAATATGAAGCTAATGCCATTAATCAGCAGATTAATAAGGTGCAGGACAAGGTTGTTGCACCTAACAGAGGCGATATTGTAGACCGTAATGGAGAAACTCTTGCCGTTGGAGAAACCGTATTTGATGTTATTATTGACCCTATACTTCTTGTAGAGGTGGATTATGCGGAAAGAAAGGCTGATGAAAAGGCAAGAGCAAGGGCAGCACAGTCAGGCAAGGAATATACTGCTCCAACATTTCAAAAGGATACAGGCTTTGCCTTTCTTGAAACAGAGCTTGGCATAAGTAAGGAAACTCTTGAGCAGTATGCACAGTACACAGTGGGGGCAGATGACGAGCCTGTTGCAAATGTACAGAAGCATTATGTAAGACTTGTTCAGGATGTGTCCTACGATATAGGAAAAAAACTTAACGATCTTGGAATTAATTGGCTTTACGGCGAGCAGGATACAAAGAGGAGCTATCCTCACGGCGGACTTGCGGCACAGGTAATTGGCTTTACACGTGGTGACAGTTCATGGGGTATAGAAAAGTATTATAATAACTATATGCTTGGTACTCCGGGAAGAACATTCAGAACATATGAATCCGATGGTTCTATTGTTACACAGATAGAAAATCCGATAAAGGGCAATAAGGTTGTTACAACTCTGGATGCCCATTTGCAGCAGTATGCTGATGAGGCTTGTAAAGCGGCATATGATGCCTATGAACCTGAATATACTGCCTCAATTATAATGAATCCTCAAACAGGCGAGGTTTATGGTATGGCGCAATATCCTACATTTGACCTTAATGAGCCTATGAAGATTACTAATCATGAGGGCACTAATGATAAACAGATTCTTGATACAATGACTGATGAAGAAAAAGATGAAGTCAATCAGGAAGTAAATCAGGCTTGGAAGAATTACTGTATTTCCGAAACCTTTGAGCCGGGCTCTATTTATAAGCCTGTTGTTGTGGCAATGGCTCTTGAAGAAGGTCTGATTTCAACTAACAGTTCTTATGTCTGCGGCGGATATAAAAAGGTTGCAGATGCTGAAATTAAGTGTCACCTTACAAGTGGTCACGGTACTCTTGATTTGGCAGGTGTTCTTGCCCAGTCCTGTAATGTGGGTATGATGGACATTATAGCTAAAATGGATCCGGAAACATATTCTAAATATCAGCACGATTTTGGATTTGGTGAAAAAACAGGTATTGACCTTCCAGGTGAATCAAGTGCAGCAAATCTTCTTAACTCAGTTGATTCCCTTCATAGTGTTGAAATGGCAACCAATTCCTTTGGTCAGGGCTTTAACTGCACTGCAATTCAGGCGGCTAATGCTCTTGCGGCAGTTATAAACGGCGGTAAACTTATGCAGCCTTATGTTGTAAGTCAGGTTATGGATAATGAAGGAAATATATTAGAGGAGAAAAGTCCTCAGGTTATAAGACAGGTTATATCAAAGAGCACATCTGACTGGATAAGACAGGCGCTTGAAACAACTTATACAGAGGGTACTGCCAAAAAAGCTCAAATTTCAGGCTACAGCTTTGGCGGTAAGACAGGTACTGCACAGCAGTCACCTCGTAGCGCACAAAAGTATGTACTTTCCTTTGTGGCTTATCATACCGTTGAAAATCCTGATATTATGGTAATGACAATTATTCATAAGCCAAGCAATTACAGCGACGTTGGCGGTGACGCAACTCCTGTTCCAATGCTTAAGGAAATATTTGAAAAGATTATTGATTATGAGGCAATTCCTCCCGATTATGATGATGGTACCTCAAATAATACAGAGAAAGACACTTCATACACTGTGAAGGACTATACAGAAAATAATCTTAAGGATACAGTAAATCAGCTTATTGCAGAAGGCATTGATTTCCAGATTTTAGGTTCAGGCGATACTGTTAAGAGTCAGTCACCGGCAGGCGGTACAAATCTTGATGAAAAACCTGAAAAGATACTGCTTACCGTAGAAACTCGAAATAAAACTAAGCTTGTTCCTATACCTAATGTTGTGGGCTTGTCTGTTGATAATGCTAAGCAGATGCTTGAATCGGCAGGTTTTAATGTAGACGTTACTGAAGAAAGCGGAGAAGATTACGGCTATGAGGAGCTTGAAGAGCTTCCTGTTGAGGAAACCACAATAAAAACAGCTGAAAGTGATAATAATACTGAAGATTCCACCAATAATAGTGAGGAAGAAACTTCGGCACAAGGTGACACTTCGGGTACAAGGGTTTATGTTCAGATGCCCGGGGCAAGCGTCAGAGTTGAAAGTGGTATGACTGTTAAAATACGAGCAAGATAAGTAATAGTTTGTCATTTAAAAAAATAAGATATTGTAGTGGAAGTTTTTCTGCTGCAATATCTTTTTTATTTGAAAAATTCAAGTGGGGATAGCTCCCTGCTGATATTTAGGAGGTTGATATGAAAAATAAAGTACCTCTTTGGGCAAGGCGAAGGGCAGTTTTTGTGTGTCTTGTAGTGGAAATTATACTTGTCCTGCTTATTTTTAGAGTGTTTTACATACAGATGTTTATGGCACCCGAACTGCAAAAGGCGGCTTATGAACAGCAGACAAGGGACAGATTGATTACACCTGAAAGAGGAGATATACTTGACAGGGAAGGTACAGCCATTGCTACAACAAAAACAGTTGCTGCAATAAGTGTAATTCATGCACAGGTAGAGGAGCCTGAAAAGGTTGCTAAGATTTTATCTGAAAAATTGGAATTGGATTATAATGAAACCCTTGAAAAAATAAACAAAAGAGTTGCTTTAATGCGTATAAAGACAAAGGTTGATAAAAAACTTGCCGAAGAAATTGCTGCCTTAAAACTTAAGGGAGTAAAGGTGGATGAGGATATATTAAGAGTTTATCCTTACAATACTTTGGCGGCACAGGTAATAGGCTTTGTAGGAAAAGATAATCAGGGAATAATAGGTCTTGAGTCTAAATATGAGGACTATTTAAAGGGAGAAAAGGGCAAAATAATGACACAGACAGACGGTTCGGGCAAAGAACTTAAAAACAGTGAGCAGAAAAGAGTTGCTCCTGTTTCGGGCTATGATTTGGTAACAACTATTGATGTAAATTTGCAGCAGTACGCAGAGCAGACCATTGAAAAGGTAGTAAGGGGAAAAAGCGCAAAAAGAGGTTCAATTATTATGATGAATCCTCAAAACGGTGAAATGCTGGCAATGGCGAGCTATCCAAGTTTCAATCTTAATGAGCCCTATAAAATAAATAATACCGAGCTTGAGGCAATATGGGATACTATGTCACAAAAGGAAAAAAATGATGCTCTTAATCGTATGTGGAGAAATTTTAATATTAACGACACTTATGAACCCGGCTCTACATTTAAGGTTATAACCTCTTCAGCGGGACTTGAGGAAGGTGTTGTAAATGAGGATTCATCCTTTAACTGTGGCGGAGGACGTACTGTTGCAGGAAGATATATTAAATGCTGGAGAAGTCCCAGAAGTCATGGCTCAGAGTCTTTTGTCCAGGGAGTTCAGAACAGCTGTAATCCTGTTTTTATGGATATAGCTGCAAGAATGGGCAGTGATAAGTTTTATGAATATATGATTAAATTCGGCTTTGACAAAAAAACAGGAGTTGACCTCCCCGGTGAGGCAGTAGGTATTATGCATAAAAAGGATAAAATAGGTCCTGTGGAGCTTGCAACAATGAGTTTTGGTCAGAGCTTTCAGATCACACCCTTACAGCTTATAAGAGCAATTTCGGCAGCGGTAAACGGAGGCAGGCTTGTTACTCCTCATTTTGCAAAGGAGCTTAGAAATGAAAAGGGTGAAACCGTTAAGGTGTTTGAGTATAAGGATGCAGAAAATCCCATATCCTCAGAAACATCTGAAAGAATGAGAAAAATACTTGAAAGTGTTGTTGCCGTTGGAACAGGCAATAAGACCTATATACCGGGCTATAGAATTGGGGGCAAAACCGCAACAAGTGAAAAGCTGCCAAGAAAAAGCGGAAAGTATATTGCAAGTTTTTGTGCCTTTGCTCCTGCTGAAAATCCTCAGGTTATAGCCATAGTTCTGGTTGATGAGCCTCAGGGTGTATACTATGGCGGTCAGGTTGCAGGTCCTGTTATGAAGGAACTGCTGTCAAATGCTCTGCCTTACATTGGTATAAAACCTGAATATACTGATGAAGAGCTTGAAATGGAGGGAGTTGCTCCCGTTACCGTTACATCTTATGTTGGAAAAACTGTTAATCAGGCTAAAATTGATGCCGCTAAGGAAAAAATAAATGTGGAGATTACAGGACAGGGGGATAATATTACAGGACAGTTTCCTACAGAAGGTACGGTTATAAATCAGGGGAGTAAGATTATACTTTATACGGAATGAATTATAATTTAGTGTAGCAAACAAATTATAACTTTGTCTTTAAAATCTAAGTACAGCGGACGTGCAATGCACGCCCCTACAAATTGCATTAATCCAAATGTAGGGGCGACCAGTGGTCGTCCGTTGTAACTGTATAGATAAGCTAAATTATTGTTTAGCTTATTAGTTACTCTATAAAATGACTATTAATAGCCGTGCTAAACAAACGTGAAAGTTTTGCCATCGAGGCTCAAAACTTTCACGCAAATTCAAAGTTTTACCAATTTTGCCATTGTAGCAAACAGTTGCCTTTATTTTAGAGAAAAAGCTGCAACTGTTTGCTACACAAGCATGGCAAAATAACTTTGAATTAAAATTATTGTTTATTTCACCAAAGGTGAAATAAACAATAATTTA
>CABVEG010000049.1 GCA_902497185.1 uncultured Eubacteriales bacterium
AGAGGTATTGTATGAAAATTTATGAAATTGTTAATAACCAAATTTTAGATAGTATTAACTTATATTTTTTGGTCAGCTTTGAATATATATATAACAGTATTAAAACAAAAGGGAAAACAGGTTTGCTTAAATATGCGTCAGCTTTTTTTAGAAAATGGTATTATTCAACCCTTATTGAAGATACGGTTATTACACCATGCTATGTTGCCGAATATGGTACAGATGCAAATAATGTATATCCCGTATTGAAAAACGGTTCTGTTAAAAGAATAGGTTCAATGGACATTTACAATTTAAAGTTTAGTATAGAAAATCATCCTATTTGCAACGACTTTAAGGCTGTTGTAAGAGCCTTTCGCAAAGGTATTGCCTTAAATGATGAATTGCAGATGGAATTTGATGATATTAAAAAGATAGGCAATATTACATCATTTGATATTGAATATATCGATTATCTTACAATGATAGGAATTGATATGGGATATATAGAAAAAATGCCTTCTGTCAGTGTATCAATGTTTTGTTCTTCCAAAAAAGCTGATACTCTTGAAGATGAAAACAATGAAAAACTTCTTTGTGATATGGTAGAAGCTGCCATAAAAATTTCCTCTACCTATTTGAGTGATGATTTTATGGGTGAAAGATATGATGTAACAATGGATATGATTAAAAACTGGCTTATTAATCCAATACCTGTTGATAAAATATTTGAATCTGCCTATGGTGAAATTGCTCTTGAAATATCAGAAACAATGACAGTAGAGGATATGGACGATATGGAAAGGGCAATAACGGCGAAGGCTTATGCAAGAGGCGTTGTAATCGATAAGTGGTTTTTAACTCCCTTCAGTTATTATTTCAAGTTTATAAATACAACATATATGTATGAATATTCATTTGAGGAGGAGTTGAATTATTTTGTACATGCAATTAATTCCGGAGATGATTATTATGAGGATGCCATAATAAATTCGGCAATATATTCTCCATGTACAATATATAAGCTGTCACCTCTTGGTGCTGAGTTTTTTGGTGTTGAAACCGACAGTGAAACACCTTATATTTTCAAAAATATGAGTGCTGATGAGGTTTTAAATGCAGCTTTTTTAGGCACTGAAAAAGCAAAGCGGAGCATATTGGCTCTATATGAACCTGAATTTAATGTCTACGATTTAAGAATAACCGATATGGAAAATTCTGAACTTTCGTTTAATTTTGTTGTGAGGGAAAATATGACTCTTGACCTTCTTCATAATTATATAACAAATATTTTTAGGACACCTGTTATTCTCTGTCAGGGATACAGATTTTATAAACTGCCTGAAAGTCCTTTTACGGAATATACACCTAAGTTTATGAACCTTAGAGGTCCTAATACTGAAGATACTACTGTAGGAGATCTTCTTCATGAAGGTGAGGAATGTTATTATGAAATAATGATATTGGGTAAAGATGATACCTGTGAAAGCATACACATAAATATAAAGCTTGAATCAGTTTCCTTAAATGAAAAGGGTGCAGTTTATCCTTTAATTGGTAACGTCGGAAAAGAAATTTAAAATTTTGGTTATAAATTCATAATTCTGGACATATATACTTACTGGGAGGTAGTAATATGTTCAGAATTTTTTTTGTAGTAATAATAGTACTTGCTTTATCAGGCTGCAATAAGGACAGTGCAAATAATACACAGCTTGGAACAGTTGGAGAAAATGAACCTATAACAAGGGCAGAGGCGGCAAGGATGGTATCCCTAAATGTATATAGTATTGAAGAAATTAATTCAATGGAAAGAAAAATTACTTTTAATGACACGGATATAAGCAAGTGGTATGACAAATACATAAATGCTGCCTTTTGCGGAAATTTAATTGCAGGAGTAGACAATGAAAATTTTGCTCCCGAAGAATATTTGTCATTAAGACAGGCGCAATTCCTATTAGACAAGCTTAAAGCTGACAATAAGGTAAAGCTACAATATGCTCCTGAGGATAAGGACAAGCCTATTCCTTATAATATATGGGTGGCAGCATTTGAAAAGGATATGAATACCGAAAAGCTTAAAACAGTTGAAATTAAAATATATGCAGACAAAGCACAATGCAAAAAACTTGGCAATGATTTTTTTGTCACTGATTTAGGTGTTACTTTTTATGAAGGCTATGAAAACTTAAGTGCAGATAAACAGATTACCGCAATAGTAAATGGAAATGCTGTAGCTGCATTAAAAACCATTAATTCAGTTGAGGAATATAACGATTTGGAGATAGTGGAAAGCAATGAAAACTATGTAAGAGTAAAGGTGCCTGGAGGTACTAGGAAATTTGATGTTAATAAAAATTCTGCGGAACAGGGAGATGTTGTTAAAATTGAAATTGATGAAGAAGGAAATTGGGCAATAGGCAATAGTTAATATGTTGTTTTAATAAATTTCATAAAATAAAAGAGCTGCAAATTCAGGCAGCTCTCAGATTGTCAAAAAACTAAATTTTATCAAAATTTTTGAATTTAATAAAAACTTATCTTTCAAAAATTATAAAGCGTCGCAGACTTTAATCCGCAGGCGGAAATCGCATTTTCGCCGAGGACAGGAACTTTTCTGTAATTTTGACATTTTAAACGTCAAAATTGCGGAAAACTTGGTAGTTCCTACCTTAGCGAACTGCAAGAAATGCAAGCATTTCTTGCAAGCGTGTCGACTTTATCGACACGCAGAGACGTGTCAACGACACGCCCTTATTATTTATTAAACAACCTGTTAAGTCTTGCTCTCATTTTTTCAGTTCTTTTTTGAGTTTCTTCATCATCAACAATCCACTTGTCATCCTTACAAATAACAACTGCACCATCTCTTACATTACCATTAATTTCATTAGTTTTTAATTTAAAAATCTTATTTTCATTGTCCATTATAACAGCAGTACCCTCTTCAATTCTGTCAATAACAAACATAATTACACCCTTTCGCCAATTAAATAGAATGTTTTGCAATCAATAATCTTAACATCGAAAATATCACCTATCATAGACTTATCACCCTTAAAGTGAACAAGAGAGTTATCCTCAAGTCTGCCCGTAATGTAGCTTTCATCATTTGAACTTACATCATCAGCCATAACCTTATAAATATTACCAACCTTAGAGCAGTTTAAATCATAAATAATAGGATTAAGAGCCTCTAAAACCCTGTTAAAGTTAGCCTTTGCCTCTTTTTCAGGCACCTGATTGTCCATAATGGCTGCTGGAGTTCCTGTTCTCTTAGAATAAATAAACGTAAAAGCACCATTAAACTTAGCCTTTTTAATTACATCAATGGTATCATCTACCTGTTCTGCTGTTTCTCCCGGAAAACCAACAATAATATCTGTAGTCAATGCAATATCTGGAATTTCCCTTCTTATTTTATCAACAAGGTCAAGGTAATGCTCTTTGGTATAGCGTCTGTTCATTTTCTTTAAAATATCATTGTTACCTGCCTGAAAAGGTAAATGAATATGATTGCACACCTTTTCACAATCCCTCATTGCATAAATAAGTTCATCGCTTAAATCCTTAGGGTGAGAAGTCATAAATCTTATTCTTTCAATGCCTTCTATTTCATTAACCATTCTAAGGAGTTTTGCAAATGTAATTTCCTCATCAAGTCCCTTGCCGTAACTGTTTACATTCTGACCTAAAAGAGTAATTTCCTTTACACCATCTGCGGCAAGAGCCTTAATTTCATTAATAATATCCTGAGGGCAACGGCTTCTCTCTCTGCCTCTTACATATGGTACTATACAATAAGAACAGAAATTGTTACAGCCAAACATAATGTTTACACTTGCCTTATACTTAAAATGTCTTATAGTCGGTAAATCCTCAACAATTTCACCATGCTCTTTCCAAATATCAAATACAGGAGCATTGGTTTCCAAATTTATGTACATTAATTCAGCAAGTTTATACAAATTAAATGTACCAAATACAATATCAACGTGCTTATACTTTTCCCTAATTGTCTGCAAAACTATGTCCTGCTGCATCATACAGCCGCAAAGAGCAATTTTCATTTCAGGATTTTCCTTCTTTTGATGCTTTAAATATCCCAAATTTCCATAAACCTTGTTTTCGGCATTTTCTCTTACACAGCAGGTATTGTATATAATAAAATCCGCATCCTTTTCTTCGGCTGCCTCTTCATAGCCCATTTTCTTTAGCATACCCAAAAGCTTTTCTGAATCATGGGCATTCATCTGACAGCCAAAAGTTGTTATGTGCATTTTCTTCCTTCTGCCCGTCTTTTTATAAAATTCTTCATTTATATCTTTTATTTTTTCCATAAATTCCTGCTGTCTTACAAGCTCTTCAGCAGAAATGTTATTATTCCTCTCCACCTATATATCCTCCATAATAAACTATCATAGTAACAGTTGATATTATAACATATATAATTATGTAATGCAAAGGGAAATTATATAAAACCCACGGATTTTGAATAGGTTACAAAACCATAAACAAATACGTAAATCATCAGCTAATAATCCTAACCCAAACATAGCTAAAGTTAAATACTGTATTCTCTCAATTATAAAAAAAGAGGAGTTTACTGTATGTCAAAAAAGAATGAAAAATAAGCTGCTACACAATAGTTACCTATTTTGCAACAGCCCCTTAAATTTTTAATATTATTTTCCGCTGCTTCCAAGTTTTCCGTTGCCTCTTTCTGAAGGAATTGCTTTAAGCTCATCATAGCTTATTTCCCTTCTTTCAAGATCATTATGTACATTATGTACTATGCCCTGAAACAGCGCCTTAGTATATGGGTATACAATATATGCCTTCTCAATTACCTCTTTTACACTGACAGGAAGGCTGTCAAGGTCAAGCTTGCTTATAATAACAGGCTTGTCATTAGTGTTCGTAGTTGCTAAAAACCACTCACCCCTGTAGCTTGAATCAATTACACCTGCACTGTACTTAATACCCTTGCTGCCTGATGAACCTCTTTCGTGAATCTGAATATAATAATTAACGGGAATAGCACTTGCAATGCCTGTAGGTACTAATGCTGTACTGTGAGGAGATATAATCATATAATCCTCATCAAAACATGGATAAATATCAATACCGGCATTCCATATATCTCTTTCAGGTATTTTAGCATCAGGTCTTACCTTTGCAAAATAAATATTGTTATCTTTCATATCTTTATGTCAGTCCTCAAAAAGGACTACTTCACCTTTCTTTAATGTAGCAGGCACATCAATAATTCTCTGATTACTTGAGCCTTTCCAATGTAAAAGATTATCCTTTAATTCCTCAACAAACTTGCCGTCAACCAACACATCTATGTAATTAACTACCTCAAGATTGCTGATTTGCTCCCAAAGATAACCTGTATAAAGCCAAATATTTTTATCGGGAAACTTTTCTTTAACCTTTTTTGCCAGCCTTGTAATTTCAGCTCTGTTTTCACTGTGAAGAGGGTCGCCACCGCTAAATGTCACTCCAGAAATATATCCCGGAGCAAGACATTCAAAAAGTTCTCTCTCTGCATCATCATCAAAAAGCAGACCACCATTAATATCCCATGTAACAGGATTTTGGCAATTAGTACAATGATGGTCACAACCGCTAACCCAAAGCACTGTTCTTAAACCCTCACCATTAAGCATATCATCGTGAGTAATATTATGGTATCTCATATTTATTTTCTCCGTTTCAACAAATCAAGTACGCATTAAGCGTACTTGATTAATTATAATAGTTATTATTATTTTAATATTACATAGATTTTCTATCAGCAATTTCAGCCATTTTAGCCTCATTAAGTCTTGTATCTCCGCTTACTCTTGAATAACTTAAATAGCCGTTCATTCTCTCTATTTTAGTAAGATTTGAACTGCCGCACTTAGGGCATACATCCATATCAAGCTCCTGATGACCACAGTCATCACAGTAAGAAAGGCTTAAATTAACACCTTCATAGAAGCCCATATCCATAGCTCTTTCAATAAGAGTAACAATGGCCTCTTTATTGTAAGAAATAGGATACTTAACATACTGTATTTTTCCGCCGTTCATTAAATTCCAAAATCTCTTTTCAAGATTCTGTTTCTGTATAGGAGTAATATCCTCCTTTACATGGCAATGGAAGCTGTTTGAAACATATTCCCTATCAGATACGTTGGCAATAATACCAAATTTTCTTCTAAACTGCTTAACCTGTAAACCGCAAAGACTTTCTGCAGGTGTTCCGTAAAGAGCATATAAAATTCCATCCTCTTTCTTGTATTGGTCAACCTTCTTGTTAATATATTCCATTACTTCAATGGCAAACTGACCGTCTTCAACAAGGCTCTTCTGATTATAAAGCTGCTGAAGTTCATTAAGAGCAGTAATGCCAAAGCTTATAGTACAGGACTTTAATAATGGCTTAATCTTATCATTAGGCTTCAAATGACCGCCATAGAAACCACCCTCGCAGTAAGCAACAGGATTTGTTGAGGCTTTCATCTCACCTAAATAATCAATAGTCTTTTTATGAAGAGTTCTTATCATTTCAAGATAGTAATCAAGAACTTCATAAAAATCTCTGCTTTCTGACCTTGCCTTAGCTAAAATCATAGGTAAATGCAGGCTTATTGCGCCAAGATTGAATCTGCCTACGGTTATAGCCTTATCATTTTCATCAGCAGGCTTCATACCGCCTCTTTCAAACCAAAGTGAAAGAAAAGCTCTACAGCCCATAGGACTAATAACAACTCCATACTTCTTATAAGCCTCTGCAACATAACTGTCACCGGAAAGACTTAACCAATCAGGGTACATAGTCTTTGCTGAACACTCAACTCCCGCAAGAAAAACATCGTGCAGCTCCTTACCTTCTGCGTGAAGTTCCTTATCATAGAGGAAAACAATCTTAGGGAAAAGAACAGGCTTTTTATTATCTTTCTTTCCCTGACCTTCTCTGTGAACATCAAGAGCTGTAATTGCAGCCATTTTACCAAATCTGTCTTTAGCAAGACCTAAAGTAATTGTAATAAACGGATAATCACCTCTTGATGAACCAACGGAATTAAGCTTGTACTCAATGCCCTGAAAACCCTGCTCAAATTCACGTCTTACCTTTTTACAGGCAGCATTATCAATATATTTAAGGTCATCAACAGAAAGTTCATCACTTCCCTTAATATCCTTCATATATTCCTTTAATTCCTTACAGTACTTAGCATAGCTTTTTTCTGCATAAGGAGCAAGTATTTTATCAATTTCAGGTACGGTAAAGCCGCCATACTGCTGACTTGCTGTTGATAAAACAACATCACCAATTACATCAAATGCAACAGGAAGTGTGTTAGGCTCATTATACCAAAGATTACCCATTTCAAAGCCGCCTTTAAGCACAGCGCCCATATCAAACAAACAACAGTTCATTGTATCACGTCTTGCAGACATATCGTGTATATAAATATATCCATCCTTACAAGCCTGCTTTTCTTCAGTAGTAAGGAAAAATTTCTGATAAAGCTCTTTATTTAAATGATTATATATAAGACTTCTTTTAGTGGCTACTAAGGCAGAATCCGTATTTGAGTTCTCCTTGTCTCCAATGTACATAATGCTCTGTGCCTTCTGATACACATCATCAAGCATATGAACAAAATCTTTTTTATAATTACGATAATCCTTATAACTTTTAGCTACCTTAGGCTCAATAGCCTCTAAAGCACTTTCAACAAGATTGTGCATAGTCTGAATAGGGATATTTTTTATTCCGCTCTCAAGTATGTGAGACTCTACCCAGCCAACAACATCTTCATACTGTTCCTGTGTAAAGGCAAACATAACTCTGTTTGCAGATTTTGTAATAGCGGCAACAATCTTAGTAGAATCAAAGGCTTCTAAGGTTCCATCCTTTTTAATAATATATATATTCTTTATGTCACTTTCCACTATCTAACACCTCCTATATTTAGTGGTAAGAATTATTTTACACCACTATATCTAGTATGTCAACCAGTTATAAAAACAATTTTTGCACAAATAACCCCTATGATTTTTAGTAATATTTTTAACTTGACAAGTAAAACGGCTTAAAACTGCCCCTTTTACTTGTTACATAATTGTAATATTATTTGTGCATTTTTACCATTGATTTTTACAAATTATACCTTAAATACTTATAAAATGCACTAGCCAAACCATTATTTTCAACATTATCGGTTACATAATCAGCGTGTTTAAACAGGCTTTCACTTGAATTTCCCATTGCAATACCTGTATTGGCAAATTTCAACATCTCAATATCATTTACGCCATCTCCTATGGCAATGGTATCATTTATGCTTCCGCCGTAATAATCCAAAACCTTTTGTATGCCCTTTGCCTTTGTTACACCCTTTATATTTACTTCACCACTGTTTCGACCAAATTCCTTTATTGTATATGGTACTATGGTATATTTTTCACCTACCATTTTTCTCATATCTTCAATAAGAATATCCGTATCATAATAAAGTATTTTATTAATGTTCTCTATTTCCTTAAAATTATCAGTTCTTGTCATCATATTATAAAAATAGTCAGTTTCAATATTTCTGCCAAGACGTATAAATACATCCTTTAAAAATTCCTGTGTATGCTTGTTGTTATACACATTTTCATCTGTTTCAGCAGAAAACTTTATATTATTTTTCTCCAAAATATCAATTATTCTTCCTGCTTCTTCCTTTGTCATAGAACAGCTTTCTATAACCCTTCCTTCAACTGCAACATAGCCTCCTGCTGCACCTACAATGCCGTCAAAACCTATATCCAGTATATAATCAAATATTTCACACTTTGATCTTCCCGTTGCAAGAAATACCTTATGACCCTTTTCCCTTGCCCATTTTATTGCCTCAATGGCAGAAAATGGTACTTTACCATTTCTGTCGGTTAAAGTACCATCTATGTCAATAAAAATATATTTTAAGGAAATCATCTGTTATCAACCTTTTCAGGATAAAGATCATGGTTTGAAAGTCGATTCCATGCAACCTCTTCCCACTTAGTTCCCTTTTTACCGTAGTTGCAGTAAGGGTCAATTGAAATACCGCCCCTAGGTGTAAATTTCCCCCAAACCTCAATATATTTAGGGTCCATTAGCTTAATTAAGTCCTTCATAATAATATTCATACAATCCTCATGAAAATCACCGTGATTTCTGAAACTGAATAAATATAGCTTTAAACTCTTGCTCTCTACCATCTTTTCAGAGGGAACATAGCTTATATATATTGTTGCAAAATCAGGTTGTCCCGTAATAGGACAAAGACTTGTAAATTCAGGACAATTAAACTTGACAAAATAATCATTTTCAGGATGCTTGTTTACAAATGTTTCAAGTACCTCGGGAGCATAGTCGCTTTTATATGCAACGCCCTTGTTTCCAAGTAATGTTACTCCCTCTAATTCTTCTTTGTTTCTTCCACTCATAATTTCCTCCGATAATTTATGCGAATATTGAAACCCCTCAGTCACTTCGTGACAGCTCCCCTATAAGGGGCGCTAAATCA
>CABVEG010000050.1 GCA_902497185.1 uncultured Eubacteriales bacterium
AAAAGGTTTAAGTGCAGGCAGAGTTCAGTCAGTTGCATTAAGGCTTATATGCGACAGAGATGAAGAAATTGAAAACTTTATTCCAAAGGAATATTGGACAATAGAATCAGAGCTTAAGACAGAAAAGGGTAAAAAGTTTATTGCTAAGTTTTATGGCGATGCTAAAGGGAAAATAGAGCTTAATAATGAAGAAGAAACAAAAAAGGTAGTAGATGCCGTAAATAAGGCAGGGTTTGAGGTTAAAAGCGTTAAAAAGGGTACAAGGATGAAAAATCCTCCTGCTCCTTTTACTACAAGTACAATGCAGCAGGAGGCGTCAAAGCTTTTAAATTATGGTTCTCAAAAAACAATGAGAATTGCTCAGCAACTTTATGAAGGTGTTGATATTAAGGGAGAGGGCACTGTTGGTCTTGTATCTTATATCAGAACCGATTCTGTCAGAATTGCCGATGAGGCTTATGAAGAAGTAAAGGACTATATTACTGATACGTTTGGTAATGACTATATTAAAGAAAGACGTCAGTACAAAACAGATTCAAGAGCGCAGGATGCTCATGAGGCAATAAGACCTACCTCATCAATGAGAACTCCGGAGCTAATTAAAGACAGCCTTTCAAGAGAACAGTACAGACTTTATAAGCTTATATGGGAAAGATTTGTTGCAAGTCAAATGTCTGCTGCTGAATATATGACTTTAAGTTCAGATATTAAGTCAGACAAATATATATTCAGAGCATCAGGCTCAAAGATTAATTTTGACGGTTATTTGGCTGTGTATAAAAAGAATGAGGATAAAGACGAAGAAGGCTCTATGCCTGAAATTGCAGCAGGGGATAGGCTTGAAATAAATGGGGTTATTCCAAATCAACATTTTACACAGCCTCCTGCCAGATATTCAGAGTCTATGTTAATCAAGACCCTTGAAGAAATAGGTGTAGGCAGACCTTCAACATATGCTCCTACAATTACAACTATACAGCAGAGAAATTATGTTACTAAGGAAAACAAGGTTTTCTATGCAACAGAGCTTGGTGAAATTGTAAACGAGATAATTAAAAATAATTTCGGTGAAATTATAAATAATGAATTTACTGCCGATATGGAATCAGCCCTTGATAAGGTAGAAGATGGCAAAATGGAATGGAAGGAAATATTGAGAAACTTTTATCCGCTTTTAAAGCATCTTCTTGATGAGGCTGAAAGTAAGGTTGAAAATATTGAAATTCCTGACGTTGTTACAGATGTAATATGTGAGGAATGTGGCAGAAATATGGTTATTAAGTATGGCAGATATGGCAAATTCCTTGCCTGTCCGGGATTTCCTGAGTGCAGAAACACAAAGCCTTTATTTGAGGAGGCAGGTGTGAACTGTCCTTTATGTGGTGGTAAGGTGTATATTAAAAAGACTAAAAAAGGCAGAAAATACTATGGCTGTGAAAATAATCCCGAATGCTCACTTATGCTCTGGAATAAGCCTACAGGGGAAAAATGTCCAAAGTGCGGTTCTGCCTTAGTTGAAAAGGGTACAAAGAAAATAAGAATTAGCTGCAGCAATACAGAGTGCAATTATACTGTTGAAGATGAAAATGCAGAGGCTAATTAAGGGTTGATAATATGAATGAGTATACGGACAGAGTACAAAGGCTTTTGGAAAACCTGAGTGACAGCTCTTCCTCAAAGCTCTTTTCAATTATTGAAAGTGAGCTTAATACAAGGATTACTGCTGTTATTCAGAATAAAAAAGTATATGGGAATGAATTTTATACATCGAGGATAAAAATTGATGGTGTTGTACTCTGTTCCGAATACAATGTTTTAAGGGCTAATTATAGTTACCTTGTTTTTGCGGTTAAAATAATTAAAGAGAAAATAAGGCTTGAGAAGATGACTTATTTATATAAAAATGTAGTTCATTCCGCTGTTGAAGGCTTAACTGATAATGAGCTTAAAGGTGTTAATGAAGTGTTTTCAATTTTAACGGAAAATTCAAGCAGAATAATAATAAGTGATATTTCAAAAAAATGCGGCATTACCCGTTCAGTAATAATAAGCGGACTAAAAAAACTTGAGTGTGCAGGAATAATTGAAATGTATTCAGGTGGTTCTCAGGGAACAAATATTAAGCTCTTATATACAGGTATAAAGTCAATAATCAGTAAGAAAAGAGGGGATTAAAATGGAAGATGTAAAATTATATAGAAGAAGATATATCCCTAATGAGCTTATTTATCTCAAGGATGATGAGATATTAAGTATAGATAGTGAGAAAGTAATAACAAAGTGGAATGTTCTTACACCCAGACACGATTTTACTCACGGTGTTTCCTGTTATTTTATTAATGAGGGCTTTAAGGTAAGCAAATTTCTTGATAAGGATAATAAGTTGCTCTACTGGTATTGTGACATTATCGAAACGGAAGTTGACGGTGAAAAATCCTGCTACACCTTTAATGATTTGCTTATTGATGTCATAGTTAAAAATGACGGCTTTGTAAAAGTTATTGACCTTGATGAGGTAGGTAAAGCATTAAAGGAAAAAATTATAAGTGAGGAGCTTATAATAAAGGCAATGGAAAGAGTTAATAACCTGCTTAATATAATTTACAGCGGCAGATTTAGGGAATATACAAGATATATTGAAGAGGTTTGATTATGGCTGAAGCTAAAAATGAAAATCTTAATAAAGGTCATAGGCAAAGGGTTAAGGAAAGATATTTAAATGAAGGTAATATGGACAGCTTTCAGGATTATGAGGTTCTTGAAATGATGCTCTTTTATGCCTATCCCATGAAAGATACAAAGCCTATAGCAAAGAAACTTATAAATATTTTCGGATCCTTACATAATGTGCTGAATGCTGAGCCTGCACAGCTTATGGAGGAGGCAGGGCTTACTCAGAATGTGGCAATATATATTTCAATGTTTCCCAATGTGATGCGACAATATACAAAGAGCTTTTATAAAAAGGGCATTGTCATTGAAAAAGTATACGAAGCAATAGACCTGTTTTCAGGACTTTTAAAGGCTCAGGCTAATGAAACTTTCTATATGGTTTCATTAAATGTTGCACGTAAGGTTATAGCTATAGACAGAATTGGTGACGGAAGTGCAGAAGAAGTTAATCTTTGTATAGAGCTTATATTAAAAAAGGCTTTACTTAACAATGCAAGTTTTGTTATAATAGGACATAACCACCCGTCAGGAATTTGTGAGCCTTCTGAAAATGACTATGCGATGACAGGTGAAATTAAGCGTGGACTTGAAAGTCTTGGTATAAAGATGATAGACCATATAATTGTATGCGGAAATAAGAATTTCAGCTTTTCAAAATGCAGATATTATGGCTTGACCTATGATGTGTAAAGAGGTGATAAGTTTGAAAAAGTTATATAGGGACACAAACGATAAAATGATAGCAGGTGTTTGTTCAGGTATTGCCAATTACTTTGGTTTAGACAAATCTCTTGTGAGACTTGGTGTAGTGATACTTGCAATATGTTCTTTCAGTGGACTATTTTGGGTATATTTGGTGGCATGGATGATAATTCCGCCTGATGATAATATAATTGATAATTAAATATTTAATATAAAGATACATTTATTTAAGGAGGATAACTTAATAATGGAAAAGACAATGGAAAAGGTTGTAGCATTGGCAAAAGCAAGAGGCTTTGTGTATCCCGGTTCAGAAATTTATGGCGGACTTGCTAATTCCTGGGACTACGGCCCTTTGGGAGCTTAAAAACAATGTTAAAAAGGCTTGGTGGAAAAAGTTTGTACAGGAAAGTCCTTACAATGTAGGTGTGGATTGTGCTATTCTTATGAACCCTGAAGTATGGGTTGCATCAGGTCATGTTGGAGGCTTTAACGACCCTCTTATGGACTGTAAGGACTGTAAGGAAAGATTCAGAGCTGACAATATTATAGAGGATTATAATAAGGCTAATGGCATTGAAGGCGGTGCTGACGGCTGGACTAATGAGCAGATGATGGATTATATAAAGGAAAATAATATTCCTTGTCCAAGCTGCGGAGCCCACAATTTCACTGAAATCAGACAGTTTAATCTTATGTTCAAAACTCATGCCGGTGTTACTGAGGATGCAAAGAATGTTGTATATATGCGTCCTGAAACTGCACAGGGTATATTTGTAAACTTTAAGAATGTTCAAAGAACTACAAGAAAGAAGGTACCATTTGGTATAGGTCAGATTGGTAAGTCTTTCAGAAATGAAATTACTCCGGGTAATTTTATATTCAGAACAAGAGAGTTTGAGCAGATGGAGCTTGAATTCTTTTGTAAGCCCGGCACTGAAATTGAATGGTTTAACTATTGGAAGAGCTTCTGTACTAACTGGTTATTAAGTCTTAATATTAAGGAAAGCAATATTGTATTAAGAGATCACGACCCTGCTGAGCTTGCTCACTATTCTAATGCTACTACTGATATTGAGTATATGTTCCCATTTGGTAAGGGTGAGCTTTGGGGTATAGCATCAAGAACTGATTTTGACCTTAAAGCACATCAAAGTCATTCAGGGGAATCTCTTGAGTATTTTGATGCAGCTGCTAACGAAAAGTATGTACCTTATTGTGTAGAGCCTTCACTTGGTGCTGACAGAGTTACACTTGCATTCCTTTGTGAGGCTTATGATGAGGAGGAATTGGAGGGCGGAGATGTAAGAACAGTTCTCAGATTCCACCCTGCACTTGCACCTTACAAGGCTGCTGTTTTACCTCTTTCTAAGAAACTTTCCGATAAAGCTACAGAGGTTTATACAATGCTTTCAAAGGAATTTGCCTGTGATTTTGATGATTCACAGTCTATAGGTAAGAGATACAGACGTCAGGATGAAATCGGCACTCCATTCTGTATTACTTATGACTTTGATACTGAAAATGACGGCTGTGTAACTGTAAGAGACAGAGATACTATGGAACAGGAAAGAATTTCCATTAATGATTTAAAGGATTATCTTAATAAAAAGATGGAATTTTAATTTAAAAATATAACAAATTTATATATTTAAAAATATTTGTTAATAATATACAGAGGATAGGCATATATTAGTGTTTATCCTCTCTTTTTTACAGCAAATTGACATATTTCACATTTAATTAAAAAAAATACTTGCAATAATTAGATTTTATGCTATAATATATATAAGTTTTATTAAATAATGTGTGCAAAGTGCACAACTGGAGGAGATTGAAATGAACAAAAAATTTGTTTACCTGTTTTCTGAGGGTAATGGAAAAATGAGAGAGCTTTTAGGCGGTAAGGGTGCTAACCTTGCTGAAATGACTAATCTTGGTATGCCTGTTCCACAGGGATTTACTATTACAACTGAGGCTTGTACTCAGTATTATGAGGATAATGAAGTTATTAATGACGATATTCAGGCTCAGATTATGGAGTACATAGGCAAAATGGAGGAAATCACAGGCAAAAAATTTGGTGACCTTGAAAATCCTCTTTTGGTTTCCGTTCGTTCAGGTGCAAGAGCATCTATGCCCGGTATGATGGATACCATTCTTAATCTTGGTCTTAATGATGAGGTTGTTGTTGCCTTTGCAGAAAAAACGGGTAATCCAAGATTTGCTTATGATTCTTACAGAAGATTTATACAGATGTATTCTGATGTAGTAATGGAAGTTGGTAAGAAGTATTTTGAACAGCTTATTGACGATATGAAGGAAAAGAAGGGTGTTAAGCTTGATACAGAGCTTGATGCTGATGATTTAAAGGAATTGGCAGAGCAGTTTAAGGCTGAATACAAGTCTAAGATTGGTACAGACTTCCCATCTGATCCTAAGGAGCAGTTAATGGGTGCAATTAAGGCTGTATTCCGTTCATGGAATAATCCAAGAGCTATTTACTACAGAAGAATGAATGATATTCCGGGTTCATGGGGTACTGCCGTTAATGTACAGTCAATGGTATTTGGTAACACAGGTGATACATCAGGTACAGGTGTTGCCTTTACAAGAAACCCTGCTACAGGTGAAAAGAAGTTATATGGTGAGTTCCTTATGAATGCACAGGGCGAGGATGTTGTTGCAGGTGTAAGAACTCCACAGACTATTGACCAATTAAATGATGTAATGCCTGAGGTTTATGAGCAGTTTGTTGAGATTTGCAATAAACTTGAAAATCATTACAGAGATATGCAGGATATGGAGTTTACTATTGAAAACAAGAAACTTTATATGCTCCAGACAAGAAATGGTAAGAGAACTGCGGCAGCTGCTTTAAAAATTGCCTGCGACCTTGTAGATGAAGGTATGATTACTCCACAGGAAGCTGTTTGTATGATTGATCCTAAGCAGCTCGATGCTCTCCTTCACCCACAGTTTGATGCTGAAGCCTTAAAGGAGGCTAAGCCTGTTGCATCTGCTCTTGCTGCATCTCCGGGTGCTGCCTGCGGTAGAATAGTATTTACTGCTGATGATGCCGTAGCATGGGCTAAGGCAGGCGAAAAGGTTGTTCTTGTAAGACTTGAAACTTCTCCTGAAGATATTGAAGGTATGAATTATGCACAGGGTGTACTTACAGTAAGAGGCGGTATGACTTCTCATGCAGCAGTAGTTGCAAGAGGTATGGGTACTTGCTGTGTATCAGGCTGCGGTGTAATTAAGATGGATGAAGAAAATAAGAAATTTGAGCTTTCAGGCAGAGTTTATCATGAGGGCGACTGGATTTCATTAGACGGCTCTACAGGTAATATTTATGGTGAAGCTATTCCTACCGTTCCTGCTTCAATAAGCGGCGAATTTGGAAGAATTATGGCTTGGGCTGATGAATTCAGAGTATTACAGGTAAGAACTAATGCTGATACTCCAAGAGATGCTAAGCAGGCTGTTGAGTTTGGTGCAGAGGGTATAGGACTTTGCAGAACTGAGCATATGTTCTTTGATCCTGACAGAATTTCAGCTATAAGAGAAATGATTTGTTCAGATACTGTTGAGGAGAGAGAAATTGCCCTTGCTAAACTTGAACCAATGCAGCAGGGTGACTTTGAAAAACTTTATGAAACTATGGAAGGCAAGCATGTTAATATCAGATTCCTTGATCCACCACTTCATGAGTTTGTTCCTACAGAAGAAGCAGATATTGAATTACTTGCAAGAACTAAGAATAAGACTGTTCAGGATATTAAGAACATTATTGCGTCACTTCACGAGTTTAACCCAATGATGGGTCATAGAGGCTGTCGTCTTGCTGTTACTTATCCTGAAATTGCTAAAATGCAGACTACAGCAGTAATTAAGGCTGCAATTAATGTGTCAAAGGCTCATCCTGAATGGAATATTGTTCCTGAAATTATGATACCATTAGTAGGAGAGGTTAAAGAGCTTGCTTATGTTAAGAGCGTTGTAACTAAAACTGCCGATGAAATTATTAAGGAGGCAGGTGTTGACTTAAAGTATAAGGTTGGTACTATGATTGAAATTCCTAGAGCTGCCCTTACTGCTGATGAAATTGCTAAGGAGGCAGAGTTCTTCTCATTTGGTACAAACGATCTTACACAGATGACATTTGGTTTCTCAAGAGATGATGCAGGCAAGTTCCTTGATTCTTACTATGAGAAGAAGATTTATGAATCTGATCCGTTTGCAAGACTTGACCAGACAGGTGTTGGCAAGTTAGTTAAGATGGCTGCTGAATTAGGTAAAACTACAAGACCTGATATTACATTAGGCATTTGTGGTGAGCACGGCGGTGATCCATCTTCTGTTGAATTCTGTCATAGAGTTGGTCTTACTTATGTAAGCTGCTCTCCATATAGAGTTCCTATTGCAAGACTTGCTGCTGCACAGGCTCAGATTAAGTATCCAAGATAATTTAATTACTGTATTATATATTTTTAGGGTTGTCTGTTGACAGCCCTTTTCTGTTTATGACGATATAAAATTATTTGCGTGTTATGGTTGAATTATTGTTTAAAAATTGATATACTATAAACAAGTGATTTTGTTAATTTTGGAGGTGTTTTTTATGAAAGTATATGAAAAACCTGCTTTGGAAGTTGTAGTATTTGATAGCCTTGATAAAAATATGGCACTGGTGTCAGGTAATTATAATGCCAATAATTTTAATTATAGTACCGGTGTGCGCAATAACTTGAAATTTTAAATATCTAATTAGAAAAGGAGTTGGTAATGTATGATAGAAGAATTAAAATTACATGAATTTATATATTTTAGAAAAATAATTTTATCAGCAGTGTTTATGTTCCTTTTTGTCGGAGTTTTTTGCGGAAAGGCTTATGGTGCCGTTACATATACATTAAGTGATGATGGAGCTACAGTTACAATAAGCGGAACAGGCGCTATGGATGATTACAGCAGTCCTTATAAAGTACCTTGGATAGAAGACCTTTATAATGAAACAATTACAAAGGTGATTATACAAGAAGGTGTGACCCACATAGGAAATAATGCTTTTGGCGCCTGCTATAATTTGAATTATGTAAGTATACCAAGCACTGTAACATCAATAGGCAATCAGGCATTTTATGCTTGTACATCTTTAAATAAAATATCGATTTTGGGCAGAAATGTAAGTTCAGTCAGTATAGGTACAAATGTTTTATATAATACACGTTTTGCGCAAACATCGGGAATTAGAGGTGAAATGTATTGTTATGGGGACAGTACTTTGGGGAAAGCCTTATATGATAATTATAAAACCTTTTTTGTTCATAAGTTAAGTGATGGAGTGGAAATTAAAAATGTCGATACCAATGCAAATACTTTTGAAATATGGGTTGATACAAATGAATTTGGCGGTGAAGGTGATGCAAAGTATTTAAATGGAGTAACAGCTATAGACGACAGTCTGGTAACATTTTCCATAACCGTTACAATTGATCCCGGTTGGGATGATATTGTTGTTCCCTTTGGACTTAATAATGAAACTAAATCAAATACGGAAACAGAACCTTCTGTGTATTCAAGTATTGCAGATGATAAACTCGTGAAAAATTACCGTTACGAAGATAATGAAAGGTATGCAGTATTTACTGTGAATTATGATTTGGGAACGGATGAAGGGGCAGAGAAACCTATAAGGGCAGAAATTGATGCAATAGAGAATAATAATACTGTTAATTATTATTCAAATATGGTATATATAAAATAATAACAA
>CABVEG010000051.1 GCA_902497185.1 uncultured Eubacteriales bacterium
GATGAAAGACTTGATATTAAGAGTATTGTTATTCCTACAGAAATTAAGGGTTGTAAGTGCACAACAGGTGTTTCAAATTACAAAACCAAATTCACCGAAAGCAATGGTGATGAAATTTTCACCTATGTAGACGGAGAAATGCTTAAATATGAGTCAAATGAGCATAATTCCGAGGTATTTTACGGCACGTTTTTTGGTGACTTAACAGGTGAAGAAATGGGTATAACCGGTACAGTATATCAGGCGCAGCAAAATTTCCCTAAGGCAGTAAGGGTTGCTGACGGCAAAATGGAGGTTATGCTTGTTCCGGAAGACATAGGCAATGTTAAAATGGAAACAGGTATGGCAAGAGAACAGAGGGTTATGTATTATTTCCATAGTGCCGATGAAAATATGCAAAGTATAAATAACCGTACAATTATTTATCAAATGCCTGACAAGGCAATGGTAAGCCCTGATGTGTTTAAAAATGTAGGAGTGTTTCCTGATGTATTTGCAGAGGGGTATAATTATGATATTGAGCTGTTTTTGATGTCTAAGGCTGATGAACATTCAAGAGCCTATGGTATGATGAGCTGGGGTGATTCTCCTGATTTAGGATATACGGCACAGGGACGGGGCAATGGTGCTCTGGTTTGGACAAATAATGAATATGACTTTCCTCATGCCTGTGCTCTCCAGTATGTAAGAACAGGTACAAGGAGATTCCTTGACTATGTTTTGGTGGCAGCACAGCATTGGATGGATGTTGATGTATGTCACTACAGCAGCGACCCTCTTATTTATGGCGGTCAGTATGAGCACTGCCATGGTCATATTTTAGGCAGACATATTGCCTGTTCTCATGAATGGGTTGAAGGACTTTTGGATTATTATCACTTTACGGGCAATAAGGAGGCTTATAACACTGCCATAGGTATTGGTGAAAATATATTAAGACTTCTTGAAACACCTATGTTCCACAATGTAGGAGAGGCAAATGCAAGAGAAACAGGCTGGGCACTTCGTTCCCTTACTGCTCTTTATATAGAAACCAATGATGAAAAGTGGCTTAAAAAATGTGATTGGATAGTAGGCCATTTTGAGGAATGGGAAAATAAATACGGACTTTGGCTTGCTCCTTATACAGACAATACTGCAATAAGAGTAGTGTTTATGATAAGCGTTGCTGTTGGCAGTCTTATGCGTTACTATAGAGTGCGCCCTCAGGAAAAAATTAAGGCTATGATTTTAAGAGCAGTTAAGGACCTTTGTGATAATGCAAGACTTGAAAATGGTCTTTTCTATTATAAAGAACTGCCAAGCCTTAAAAGACTTGGAAATAATCCTCTTATACTTGAGGCTCTTACTATTGCATATGAGTTAAGCGGCGATGTTGAATATATTAAGGCAGGTATTCCTACACTTAAATATGTTATGAGCTATAAGGCGGCGGGGCTGAGCTTTAATAAGAGAATTGAGGAAGATAGTCTTATACAGGGGGCTATGGGTACAAAGAGTTTTGCACAACTTATGATTCCTGTTACTGTGTTTTATGTTGCAGCTGATAGGTTGGGTATGTTAAATTAATTTGAGGCTGTTGCAAAATAGGTAACTATTATGCAACGGCCCCTATTTATTTTGTCACATCAACCCATCCTAAGGAATTTGAATATTCTTCTAGCTCCTTAATTGTAAGCTCCACGGCACTGTTGGAACTGCCGCAGGCAGGGAACACCGTATCAAATCTTTTAAGGGATTGGTCAAGGTAAACCTCAACTCCCTCATTTACTCCAAAGGGACACACTCCTCCCACACCATGACCGATTAAGGGTTCAACCTCATTAAAGGCAAGCATTTTAGCCTTAGTGCCAAACTGCTCCTTATATTTGTGGTTGTCAATTTTGGTATCGCCTGCGGCAACAATTAACACAACCCTTTCACCAATGTGAAATGAAAGTGTTTTGGCAATTCTTGCTTCCTCACAATTGAGAGCCTTTGCCGCAAGCTCCACTGTTGCACTTGACACGTCAAATACCATTATTTTATTTTCTATACCCATATTTTTGAAATATTCTTTTACTCTTTCAATAGACATAATAATGCCTCCCTTTGCTTTTTACTAAATAATTCTACCACATTCAGTTTACTTTTTCAATTTATTATGTTATATTTATTATAAAAACAAATTACAGAATGGAGAAATATATTATGAAACTTTGGGGCGGACGCTTTACAAAATCAACAGACAGCTTTACTGATCACTTTCACAGCTCAATATCCTTTGACAGCAGAATGTATAAAGAGGATATATTAGGAAGTTGTGCCCATGCATCAATGCTTGGAAAGCAGGGAATTATTCCAAAGGCTGATGCAGAGCTTATCGTAAAGACATTAAAGGAAATACTTGCAGATATTGAAGAAGGTAAGGTATCCTTTGATGAAAAGGCAGAGGATATACATATGAATGTTGAAACAATACTTATATCCAGAATAGGCGATGTAGGTAAAAGACTTCACACAGGCAGAAGCAGAAATGACCAAGTTGCCCTTGATATAAGAATGTATTTAAAGGAACAGATCACTGATATTAAGGCACTTGTTAAGGAGCTTGTAACGGTTCTTAACAATATGGCTGAAAAGAATATTAATACGGTTATGCCCGGCTATACTCATCTTCAAAATGCACAGCCTGTTACATTTGCCCATCATATTCTTGCCTATGTTGAAATGTTTAAGAGAGATTATTCAAGACTTACTGATGCCTATAAGAGAACAAATATTATGCCTTTAGGTTCAGGTGCTCTTGCAGCCACAACATATCCTCTTGACAGAGAATATGTTAAGGAGCAGTTAGGCTTTGATGCCATTACCCTTGACTCTATGGACGGTGTAAGTGACAGAGATTTTGTTATTGAGCTTTTAAGTGCTTTATCTATGATTATGATGCATCTTTCACGTTTTTGTGAGGAAATCATTATATGGAATTCACAGCAATATAAGTTTGTTGAAATGGACGATGCCTATTCAACAGGCAGCTCAATTATGCCGCAGAAGAAAAACCCTGATATGGCAGAGCTTATAAGAGGAAAAACAGGCAGAGTTTACGGTCATTTAATGGCTATGCTTACTGTTATGAAGGGTATACCTCTTGCCTACAACAAGGATATGCAGGAGGACAAGGAGGGTGTATTTGATGCAGTTGATACACTTAAGATGTGTCTTCCTGTGTTTACAAGAATGGTAGACACAATGACTATAAATAAGGATAATATGCGTCAGGCTGCAAGAAAGGGCTTTATGAATGCTACAGATGCCGCAGACTGGCTTGTTAAGCATGGTGTTCCTTTCAGAGATGCTCATGCCATTATTGGTCAGCTTGTACTTTACTGTATTAACAGCAACAAGAACCTTGATGACCTTACCCTTGACGAATACAAGGCTGTAAGTGATGTATTTACAGAGGATATTTATAATGCCATTGACCTTGATACCTGTGTTAATACCAGAATTGTGGAGGGTGGTCCTTCAGAAAAATATATTAAGAAGTTAATTGACATAAATAAAAAGGCTATTGATGAAATGAATTAGTACAGCAAAAAGGGACCTTTATTTTGTAAGGTCCCTTTAAATTATTAAATATTTCCGATAATTTTTCTAAGTATAGCTGCTGAATCAGCTTTTTCAGGAATTCTGTTAAAATTCATGTCGGCAGCACCCTGACTAAGCTTATCATTAATATCACTTATATCATCAACATATTTCTGTGACATAATTACGTCTTTAATATCTACTTTACCGTCAAGATTAACGTCGCCAAGTTCTGTAGCTCTCAGATTTTTAAGCCATGCACAGTCCTGACCGCTGGAGTCTGAACCGTCTTTGCTGTATTTCCATTCAATTACATCACCATCATTCAAAACAACGTAATCAGTATAAGGTGAACTCATAGTATAGCTTGCTTTACCTGACATTTCTATTATAGTATTGCCGTTTTTGGATACAGTGTATATATCTGCATTGCCCTCACTTGAAACAGCCATTTCATAATAGAGAACACAAGGCTTATTGATTGTAAGTGAAAGTGTAGAGTTGCTGTTGTCGGTGTGATTGGTGCTTACAGCGTAAGCGGAACCACTATCATTAACAAATTCCCACCTGTCATTTGACTCATAGGCATTAATCTTTTTAGGAGAATTATTAAAAATGCAGTCAATTTCCAGAGTAGTGGCTTCAGTGGTACTTTCTGTTGTTTCTGTGTTATCCTGTAAAGTTAACTTAATGTTATTAAATGTTATATCAGCATTTCTTGTAACAAACATACCGACATAATCCTTATTGGCACAAACCTTTGTAAGGTCACATAAGCTGTCATTAAATGTTATAGGGGCATTATCTCCAAACTGAGCTGTAATAACACCATTGGTTCTTGAGAGCTTTAATTCAATATCACTGTTAATGGTTTCTGAATTAATAGCAGAGCTTTCAAGAGTTGTATCACTTAATCTTCTGAATACTGCAACCTTTATTTTGCCTAAGCCTTGAGTAACATTGCCAACAGCTGTATATGGTGAATTGATTTTGCACTGTTGATTAATTATAATATCATCTCTTAGCATAAGCCCAAAGCCTGTTTGGAAGGAATTTTCATCATAGCTGTTTATATGGGCTTTGGCAGTTAACGTAAAATCTTGATCTGAATCTATTTCCTGAAAATACATTAACAAGCCATCCTCAGAAGATGTAATTTTACCCTTGTTATTTGTTGAAACAAGGCGGACGGTATCTGTTCCCTGTTCGATTATTTTATGATTATCCTGAATATTTTGACTGCTTCCCAATACACCTGAACCAAATGCAGAACCACACCATGGAGCAGTCACATCCCATTGTGGAGTTGGATTGTATGTTATATAACTAATATATGAAATCCTGTCATTGCCTATGTTAATTGTTAAATATGGTTCTGTACCGGTTAAATAATAATTAAATTCTGTAATGTCAGTTGTTGCAGGTGATTCATTGTAATTAGTGCCGTCAGGCATAGTTATATCATAGGAATAGGTTACACCAACTGTTAAAGTGCCTAAATAGCCCTTAGTAGGTATATTAATTGTACCACCCTTCATTCTGGAGCCTTTTGAATGATACTGAGCAGTGTTCATATTAAAAATCAGACCCTTGAAATTACCATCTGTAACACCGCCGAGCACAGTTGTTTTCCAATCACTGTCATTTACAAAGTCCCACTTTGTTGTAAATGAGATTTTAACTTCGGTATCAGCATTTTCTATAACTACATTATCTGTTGCCTGCTGAATATAAATATCTGAATTTATTACACTTACAGAATATGTACCGCTAACAAGTCTGATATTATCACTGCCTGAAAATGTATATTTTGTCAGACTGTCTGTATTGGTAAATGTAAATACTGCATCTGCTAAATCCTCATTACTACAGCCAAAAGGAGCTATTGTAACATTATATGCGGACTTTGCAGTGAATACTATGTCCTTTGTCATATCAACTTCCGATGTGATTTGCAGAGTTGCTAAATCATAGTTATAAACATTTGATGCCTCAATGTTATATGTTACTCCTTTTTCAAGCTTTACACTGTATGCACTTCCATCTTTGACAAGCTCGGGAGTGTATTTTCTTGTTTCTGTTGGAGTAAACTTAATTTCAGCAGAAGCCAACTCCTCATCACTAAGTCCTATAATGTTTCCTGATACGGTACAGTATTCAAATTTTTGAACGGAGATATTTTGAGTTACATGACCTGTGCTGTTAATTGTTATGCTGTCATTTTCAACAGCATAATTTTCACCGCCGTTTAAAGACACACTATAGGTCATATTTGAAGGCAAATCTATGGAATAGCTGTTATTTGTAATTACTGCCTGCTTTTCAAAGCCTGTTGCACTGTCAAAAAATGTAAGTTCATAACCCGTAAGGTCATCTGTACAGCTTATATTTCCCATAACATTTGCGTAATCACCATTTTTTCTGGTAATTCTTGTAAATATTTGAGGTATATGAAGCATCAAAGTAATATGTGCCTGCTTCCTCGGCTATAAAAGTTTGAACAGCACCGCTTTCATAAGTCATATTACTGTAATTATCAATTTTTGTTCCATCAGAGCTATACATATGTATATTTGCTTCATTTACATAAAATTTAACTGCATCATTTTGGTTTAGATTCATATAAAACCTTCCCATACCATAAGCATTATTTATGTAACCTGTAATATCGAGCTCTGTGCAGTCAAAGGCTTTAATATTATTTGTTTTATTATTTGAGCTGTACCTTGTAACATTTTCATTTGATGTATTAAGGGTATGCTCAATTACTGCGGTCATAACTTCAGGTTCAATTTCATAATGGTTGCGTCTGAATGTCATATCTCCCGAGCTGAATGAATCCGTCAGATATTTTTCTGTGCTGCCTTGGTCAGATTGGGGATACATATTGTTTATATCAACCTCTGAAATATAATTGTTTGCTTCGGGAATATATGTAGGACCAAAATCCCACACATCTTCAGCTCCTTCAATAATATTTGACGGAGCTGAAAACTCATATATAGTTTCTGCAAATACTTTTTCCATGGTAACTGTAGCCACGGAGGAAAAAGCCATAATCATTGATAATAATGTGCTTAAAGTCTTTTTAATAAACCTACCCATTAAACCATCTCCTTAAAATTTTTTTACTATATTAATAGTATAATGTTTTTACATTTTTTTGTCAAATTATATCGAACCTATAATAATGAGTAACTTTGGAGCTTTTTTGAATTTATTCCCTTTGCTAAAATTCATTTGTCAGACAACTAAATTCAAATTATTAAAATTTTCTTAACACGAGCCTACTTTTTACCCAAAAATACCATAATTTTTACTTGAACTATAGTGAAAATTAATAAAAAATTGAATTTCAGGTTACTTTCTATTGCTTTTTATCAAATAAAGTGCTATAGTATAACTTGTATAGTTTTTAACTTATAGTATGATGTTAAAAGTTTGATAAAACTAAAATTTCAGCACACAATGGAGGGTGTAGTAGTCTTTTTTGTGTGCTTTCTTTAAAAAAAACGGCAGTTTAATAAGATTTACTGCTTTGTTGTGTGTTTCACAAATTTTAAGGAGGTTAATTTAAATGGCAAAGAAAAATAAGCCTGACGTTATTAACAAAATGGTATTGCCACAGTGTTTAAGTGATATTATTAAAAACAGCAATGCCAAAATCATTCTTCCGGAAACTAAGGAAGAATTAATTGATCTTGCCATGGGCGGCAAGGATAAGGATACTAACGAAGTTAGTTTTGAGGTAAACGGTGAAAATATCAGAGAGGGTTCAGTTGTTAAATGTAAAAACGGTATCGTTATTAACTTTGATGACCCTGCAATGAGAAGACGTGACCCTAACTCAATGGTTATTGCTGATGATCTTCCAACTGATAAGCCAACTCATATGGAGAGATTTGGCAAGCCTTTTGACCCTATCAGAAATGAAACCTTTGACTGGTTAAAGAGTCAGGAAAGTTTAATTGTAGTACCTTTCTATGCAGGTAATATTTCAATGGGTATTGGCTATCCGTGTTTAGCTGTAGTTCCGGGAAATGCGGCTTGTTTTGCAACAGCTCTTGCTGAATTACAGGGATTTATTCCTTGCAGCAAGGTACCTAATTTCTTTAAGCCAAAGGCTGTTATTTATGTAGCTCCTACATTCCGTCATACTCACTATGAGGGTAAGCAGATTGTAGTTCACAACAGATTATATGATATGCAGGAAATATTCAGCTATAATCTCTACTTAGGACCATCTGCAAAGAAGGGTGTTTACTCAATTCTTCTTCATATTGGTGAGCAGGAGGGCTGGGTAACTCTCCATGCTTCTACAGTTAAGGTCGTAACTCCTTATGAGCTTGAGCTTACTATTATGCACGAGGGTGCATCAGGCGGCGGTAAGTCAGAAATGACAGAGCCTGTACACAGAGAAGTAGACGGTAAGGTATTGCTTGCCACTAACATAATGACAGGTGAGGAAACCTATGTAAGCATTACAGATACTGCTACTCTTTATCCTGTAACTGATGATATGGCACTTGCTCATCCTTCATTACAGAATGACAGCAGAAAGCTCGTTGTATGTGATGCCGAGTATGGCTGGTTCTTAAGAGTAAATCATATTGATCAGTACGGTACAGAGCCTGAAACAGAAAAGGCTTGCTGTCATCCAAAGGAACCATTGGTATTCTTAAATATGAATGCTGTTCCGGGTTCAACTTGCCTTATCTGGGATCATATTGAAGATACTCCGGGTGTGCCTTGTCCTAATCCAAGAGTTATTATGCCTAGAAAGCTTAAAAATAACATTGTCAACGGTACTGCGGAGATTGATGTACGAAGCTTTGGTATCAGAACTCCTCCTACAACTAAGGAGCACCCTGACTACGGTATTATTGGTATGTTCCATGTTCTTCCACCGGCACTTGGCTGGATTTGGAGACTTGTAGCACCTAGAGGCTTTGCTAACCCATCTATTATTGATGCAGGCGGTAATCAGATGAAGTCTGAGGGTGTAGGTTCTTATTGGCCATTTGCTACAGGCAAGAAGGTTGATCAGGCTAACTTATTGTTAAAGCAGATTTTAGCTACTCCTAGCACAAGATACATTCTTATTCCTAACCAGTATATTGGTGCTTATAAGATTGGCTTTGCAGGTGAGTGGGTAACAAGAGAGTACCTTTCAAGAAGAGGCGGCGCTAAGTTTAAGATGAATCAGCTTGAAGAGGCAAGATGTTCTTTACTTGGTTATATTCCAAAGTCTGTTAAGATTGATGGTACGCCTATTAACCCGGGCTTATTAAAGGTTAATATTCAGGGCAGAGTTGGTAACGAGGCTTATGACATTGGTGCTAAGAAGCTTGCTGACTTCTTTAAGGAGCAGTTAAAGCAGTTTGATACTCCTGACCTTGATCCATTAGGTAAGAAGATTATTGATGCCGTTATGAATGATGCATCTGTTCAGGAATTTTATGATTTAATTCCTAAGCTTTAATATTGAATATATAATTTTAGCCCCTAAAGGTAAAAATCGGTTCTTTGTCAACTGGTGTGGTTGATAAAAATTAACAACTCCAGCGGTGTAGAT
>CABVEG010000052.1 GCA_902497185.1 uncultured Eubacteriales bacterium
CGTTGTAACTACAAAGATAGGCTAAATTATTGTATTAACAAATGAGCTGCTGCAATATCTTACTATTTTGCAACAGCTCATTTTTATTTACTCCAATATTCCACTATTCTTTATTTTTTCAACAGCTCTTTCAAGCCCACTGCAATCCTGAACAAGAGCAGCTCTTACATAGCCCTCTCCAAGCTCACCAAATGAAGCCCCCGGAACTACAAGTACACCGGCCTTTTCAAGAAGGTCAAGAGAAAATTTAAGTGATGATGTATATTTAGGAGGTATAGGCAGCCATGCAAACATTGTTGAAGGTGTTAAAGGCACATTCCAGCCTATATCCCTAAGCCCATTAATAAGAGTATCTCTCCTCCTTTTATACTCATCTCTCACATCAGCTACATACTGCTGATCGCCTGTAAGTGCTGTAATTGCAGCTATCTGCACTCCCATACACATACCATAGTCTATCTGTGAACGGAATGTTCTGAATCTCTTTAAAATTTCCTCATTTCCTACTGCAAAGGAAAGCCTTAAGCCTGTAAGATTATAGGACTTGGAAAGAGAATTAAACTCAATGCCTACATCCATTGCTCCATCAATTTCAAGAAATGAAAGTCCAGGCTCGCCATCGTAAACAAGCTCTGAATAAGCATTATCATGAATGACAATAATATCATTTTTCTTTGCAAAGGCAACAAGTTTTTCATAAAACTCTCTTGGTGCTGTTGCCGTAGTTGGATTATTAGGATAAGATACAACCATCATTTTTGCCCTCTTTGCAATATCCTCAGGTATTGCATCAAGGTCAATTATGTAATCATTTTCTTTTAACAATGGCATATAATGAAGCTCCACATCTGCCATTGTCGGTCCAAAGGCAAATATTTGATAGCATGGGTCAGGCACAAGAACAATATCCCCCGGATTGCAAATAGGGAAAGCAATGTGAGCAATGCCCTCCTGTGAACCATTTACAGCCACAATATTCTTATGTTCCAAATCTACGGCATATCTGTTTTTATACCAGTACACAACAGCATCCAAAAGCTCCTTGCTTTCCGTAATACCATACTTATAATTTTCAGGATTTTTAAATGCCTCACTTACTGTTTTTATGACATAGTCGGCAGGTGGAATGTTTGGAGTACCTATTGAAAGGTTAATAACCTCCTCACCCTTTGCAAGCATTTCCTTGCTTTTTGTATCAAGCTCTACAAGTATGTTTTCCTTTATACTGCCAAATTTATGTGAAAATTTCATAGTTATTTCCTTTCTTATCGTTCTCCTAATTTAAGACTGGGGTAAGCATTAAGTGACATATCTGCCACATTGCCCTTTAAATATTCATAATAGCCTGCTGCACCTATCATAGCAGCATTATCAGTGCAAAGAACAATATCAGGCACACAAAGCTCAATACCCTCATTATCGCAGGCTTTCTGCATTTCCTCCCTAAGATGAGAATTGGCAGAAACACCACCTGCCAAAGCAAGCTTATTAAGCTTTAACTCCTTACAGGCCCTTATTGCTTTTTCAACAAGAACATCAACTACAGCCTGCTGAAAACTTGCGGCTATATCCTCGTTCTTAAATTCCTCACCCTTCATTTTTGCCTTATTAATATAGTTTAAAACTGCTGACTTCAGACCGCTGAAGCTGAAATCATAGGTATCATTTTCAAGTACAACTCTTGGAAACTTTACGGCATTGGCATTGCCAATTTTCGCAAGTTTATCAATTTGAGGTCCTCCGGGATAGGTCAACCCCAAAACCCTTGCTACCTTATCATAAGCCTCACCTGCCGCATCATCTCTTGTGTGACCTAAAATTTCAAAGTTATCATAATCCTTAATGTGTACAAGATGAGTATGTCCACCGCTTATAACCTCACATACAAAAGGAGGTTCCCAATTTTTATTCTGAATATAATTAGCCGCAATATGACCCTCTATATGGTGGACAGGTATTAAAGGCTTATTAAGAGCAAAAGCAAGTGCCTTAGCCTCTGAAAGTCCTACCAAAACTGCACCTACAAGCCCCGGTCCGTAGGTTACTGCTATGGCATCAATATCCCTTTTGTCAACCTTAGCCTCATCAAGAGCAGCATCTATAACCCAGTCAATAGCCTGAATATGCTGCCTTGACGCTATTTCAGGCACAACTCCGCCATATAGCTTATGAGTGGCAATCTGTGATGAAATTACATTTGAAAGCACCTCTCTGCCATTTCTTACAACGGCAGCAGAGGTTTCGTCACAGGAGCTTTCAATTGCAAGTATTGTAATATCCTTATCCATTTTTATCACTCCATCATTATTCATTATCAAACATTAGTGTAACATTTTTTCTATCCTTGCCAAGATGGGTATTTTCAAATACGCTTCTTGCATTGTTAATATACATTTCAGGGAAAGGCATAGCAGGACTGAAATGAGTAAGCCACATTTCTCTTACATCTCCTGCCTTTGCAATTCCTGCCGCCTCGGAAAAAAGCATATGCTTATATTCCTTAGCTTTGTTAAACTTTTCCTCCTCGCCGTACATACCCTCGCACACAAACAAGTCCGATCCTCTGACAAAGTTAGGAAGGGCATCTACAGGTCTTGTATCCGTACAGTAAGATACACTTAAGCCTCGTCTGTCATCACCAAGAACCATATCTGATGTGTATGTTAGTCCCTCAAATTCAACACTTGGCTGCTTTTGAAGAGTTGACCATATTCTTTTTGGTACATTATTTTTTTCCGCCTTTTCCACATTAAATCTGCCTGCCCTTTTAACATCAACTCTGTAGGCATAGCAGGTAATTTTGTGATTGACCTTAAGGCTCTTTATATTAAACACACCAACACTTAATTCACCGTCAGGCTCCAGCTCCACAAGGTTTACAGCAAAGGGAAGTTCGGGACAAATGGTCTTAAGCCCTTCATAAACCTTTAAAAGCCCCTTTGGTCCTGCTATGGTCAAAGGCTCTGTTCTTGACGAATTGCCTATAGTCAAAAGAAGCCCAGGCAGACCTGAAATATGGTCAGCATGGTAATGGGTAAAGCAAATAACATCTATATTTTTAAAGCCCCAGCCAAGCTGTTTCATTGTAACCTGAGTGCCCTCTCCACAGTCAATGACCATCATTCTGCCCTCAAGTCTTAACATAAGGCTGGTTAAAAATCTATCCGGTAAAGGCATCATACCGCCTGTACCAAGTAATGCAACATCTAACATATCTCTTTTCACCTTTCATAACACCTCGAAAAAATAAGGTGTGGGCAAAAGCCGCCCACACCCCATTTGGATAATTACTTATCAGAACTTACATTAGGTGCCTTATTACCAAGAATTTCGCTTTTCTTAACAGGGATTCTGATACCTCTGTTAGTACCAAACTCAACTACAATAACCTGATCGTTAATTTCAACAACCTTGCCATAGAAACCTGATGAAGTCATAACATCATCACCAACCTGAATAGATGCCTGCATAGCCTTTAATTCCTTATCTCTCTTTCTCTGTGGTCTGATTGCAAGGAAATAGAATATAGCTATAAGAGCTACAATATAGATAACCATACCGATTGTGCCAAAGCTGCCGCCTGATGTCTGGGCTGCTGCTGTTGTGCCTGTTGCAAGTGCACTTTCTGTTACATTTTCAGCCAAATCACCTGCACCTGATGACATAACAGTAACACCCTCTGTTAATAAAGATAATAATAAGTTCATTAGTTAATCTCTCCTATACATATTTATTTATACTTCTTTTATTTTACCAAATATAGCAGATATAGTCAAGCTGTGTTTCACGGCTTTACACTCTCAATGTGAGGACACAGCTGCCCTGTGACTTACATTCAACCTTAATACAACCGTCCTTAACAACATAGGGCACAATTTTTGTATTCCAGCTGTCTTCACCGGATTCCAGTATTTTGTTAAACACAGTGCCGTTTTTTGCCTCAACTCTCCACACAGGTACAATTATTTCTTGCGGATTGTCATTATTATTAATTAAAACAATAATTTTTTCATCATCTGTCCATCTGCCATAGCACATAATACCATAGCTCATATAAAGATAATCAAGAGAACCCCATGCAAAGGCTCTGTATTGCTTATGAATATGAATAAGAGTCTTATAATACTCAATCAAATCCTTATCCTCATCGCCCCAAGGGTAGGTACGTCTGTTGTCAGGGTCAGTCCAGCCTGTTACACCTGCTTCATCTCCATAATATATGGTAGGAGCACCAATCCAAGTCATCTGGAATGTAATTGCTTCTCTCATAATATTCATATTTATGCCGGTATCTGCCTCATGGGCGCCCATTGTATGAAGTCTGCCCACTTTTTTATTGGTTCTTGTGAGAAATCTTGAATGGTCATGGTTTGAAAGTTCATTCATTGCAACACTAAGGCTTTCAAAGCTAAAGCGTGACATAAAGTAGCGCATTTTACTTTCAAAATCTCCTGAATTGTTATATTTATCCCATGAACATTGCTCACTGTGCTTTTCCATACCTGTCAGAAACCATGTAATAGGTTCCATAAAGGCATCATAATTCATAACCGTATCCCATTGGTCGCCTCTAAGCCAATCCTTTGGGTCCCCGTAATGCTCTGCAAGTATAATGGCATCAGGATTTGCCTCTTTAACAGCCTTTCTGAAATCTCTCCAAAACTTCATATTATACTCCTTACTTGTGCACAAATCAGCTGCCACGTCAAGACGCCAACCGTCAGCATTGTAAGGAGGAGAAACCCACTTTTTGCCTATGCCTATAATATAGTCATAAAGCTCCTGTGAGCCTTCAAAATTAAGCTTTGGATGGTTTGAATGACCCCACCAGCCGTCATAGCTTTCATTTCCCGGCCAATGACCTCCGTGCCAACTGAAAAAGCTGTGATAAGGACTACTTTCACTCATAAAGGCTCCCTCAGGATAACCGTTTTTCTTATAAAAGCCCTCTCTGTCAAGCCACTTGTTAAAGGCTCCGCAGTGGTTAAAAACACCGTCCAAAATTACCCTAATGCCGTTTTTATGAGCCAGAGCAATTAGATCTGCCATAAGCTTATTACTTGCCTCAAGGTTTTCTTTGTCAGTGGTTCTTATCATATACATTGTAGCCTCTGCATTGTCCTTTTTACCATCCTCAAGAGGCTTTCCACCATCATTTATAATTACTCCGTAATGAGGATCAATGCTGTCATAATCCTGAATGTCGTACTTATGATTACTTGGCGATACAAAGACAGGGTTAAAATAAATCACCTCAACACCTAAATCTTTGAGATAACTCATTTTATCCATAACACCCTTTAAGTCACCACCATAAAAATTACAAACATCAAGAAGCTCCACGGGAGCCCTCCAATCTTTTATGGCTTTTGACGTAACTCCTAAATAAGCATATTCATTATCCACAACATCATTTGTTTTGTCACCGTTATAAAATCTGTCTACATAAATCTGGTACATAACGGCGCCCTTTGCCCAGTCAGGAGTTTTAAAGCCCGGAATAACCATAAAGTTATACTCACCGTTTACTTCCTTAACAAGTCCCTGCTTGTTGTAATAATAAACTCTGTCCTTTTTACATAGCTTAAAGTAATAATTGCCCTTATTTTCACCACAATTAAAGCTTCCCTCATAATAGTCAAAATATTCCGTTGACTTAAATACCTTCATAGGATAGCTTTCACCCTCATAGCATATTGTAATCTCATCCAAATCAGCCTTACCTGTTCTGATTCTTACAAATACCTCGTCATTTAATTCAGGTGAAACCGGAGTTCTGTAATTTTCACTTTCGTCAGAAAAAATGGCATCTATGTTAATATATTCAAAGTTCAGTTTAGCTAAAAGCAGGAGTCTTTCCATATAATCAAATTTTTCCATATTTTTCACCCCAATTTAGTATATACTTAAATTGTAAATGTAAATCAATAAAATGTCAAATATTATTTACAATATTAATTAAATAAGCTATACTTATCAAAAGGAAGTGATTAAATGAAGGTGGAAATTTGTCAAACCAACATAATATGGGAAAATAAAAATGAAAATATAAAAAAAGCTGAAAGCATTATAAAAAAAGCTGAAAGTGACATTATTATATTTCCTGAAATGAGCTTTACAGGATTTTCAATGAATACAAATTTAACAGGTGAAAATAATAACTATACCATAAATGCAGTAAGGGAAATTGCCCTAAAGTATAATAAGGCTGTTGGCTTTGGTTGGGTATATAAGGCAGGGGAAAAGGCAGAAAATCACTATACATTTGTAAATGGCAATGGAGAAATTCTTTCTGACTACACCAAAATACACCCTTTTAGCTACAGCGGTGAAGATAATTTTTTTAAGGGCGGCGATAAAATAAGTATATTCAATTTTATGGGATTTAAAATATCAAGCCTTATATGCTATGATTTAAGATTTCCCGAAATTTTTCAGGTTGCATCTAAAAAGGCTGATGTTATAATTGTGCCAGCCTGCTGGCCAAAGGCAAGAGCTGAACATTGGAAAACACTTATTAAGGCAAGAGCTATTGAAAATATGTGCTATTTAATAGGTGTAAATTGTGTAGGCAATGTTGGTGGTATTGAATATAGCGGTGATAGCTGTGTTGTTGCACCTAACGGTGATGTAATTAAAATAATTAGCAATAAAGAGGAAAATATTATTGTAAATATTGAAAATGATGTGGAGAAATATAGAAAGGAATTTCCTGTTAAAAACGACAGAAGAGAGGACTTGTATTTGAAGTTAAATTATTGTTTAATTTTGTAAACCCTTCCGTCAGCCTTGCAACTGCCACCTCCCCATCGAATCGGAAGAAGTATCCGACGGTGCGAAACACCGCTTTCACGAAGCGAAAGTTCTGAATGCGGGGAGGTAAAATGATTTAGCGCCCCTTTATAGGGGATCTGTCACGAAGTGACTGAGGGGTTTCAATAATAGCATAAACATTAATTTAAATGAAAAGTTACATTAAAAAAGATGCTGCACAAAAACAGCATCTTTTTTAATCATTATTTTAATTAGCAAACACCCTGAGCAAGCATTGCTTCAGCAACCTTCTTAAAGCCTGCAATATTAGCACCTGCTACGAAGTTATCCTTCATACCATAAGCCTCAGCCTGTTCAGTCATATTCTTACAGATATTAACCATAATACCGTGGAGCTTAGCATCAACCTCATCAAATGTCCAACTTAATCTCTCACTGTTCTGGCTCATTTCAAGAGCAGAAGTAGCAACACCACCTGCATTGGCAGCCTTAGCAGGAGCAAATAATACACCTGCAGCCTGGAATGCAGCAATAGCCTCTAATGTAGAAGGCATATTAGCACCCTCACCAACAGCTATACAACCATTAGCAATAAGAGCCTTAGCATCATCCTCATTAAGCTCATTCTGAGTAGCACATGGAAGAGCAATATCACACTTAATGTTCCATACACCCTTGCCATCATGATATTCAGCACTCTTATGAGTTGCGCCATATTCAGAAAGTCTGCCTCTCTTAACAAACTTTAATTCCTTAACGTATTCAATATCTACGCCGTCCTTATCGTAGATATAACCTGTTGAGTCAGAGAAGGATACAACCTTTGCACCTAACTGAGTAGCCTTTTCAGCAGCATAAACAGCAACATTACCTGAACCGGAAATAACAACTGTCTTACCCTTGAAGCTGTTGTTCTTATCATTAAGCATCTGCTCTACAAGGTAAACAAGACCATAGCCTGTAGCCTCAGTTCTTACTAAAGAGCCGCCAAATGTAAGACCCTTACCTGTTAAAACACCTTCGTAAAGACCTGTGATTCTCTTGTACTGACCATACATAAAGCCTACTTCTCTGCCGCCTACACCAATATCACCAGCAGGAACGTCAACATCAGCGCCAATATGTCTGTAAAGCTCTGTCATAAAGCTCTGGCAAAATCTCATAACTTCATTATCAGACTTACCCTTAGGGTCGAAGTCAGAACCACCCTTGCCGCCGCCAATAGGAAGACCTGTAAGAGAGTTCTTAAAAATCTGCTCAAAGCCTAAGAACTTAATAATACCTAAATTTACTGATGGGTGGAATCTTAAACCTCCCTTGTAAGGTCCGATAGCAGAGTTAAACTGTACTCTGAAACCTCTGTTTACCTGCACCTTGCCGTTGTCATCAATCCAAGGTACTCTAAACATAATCTGTCTTTCAGGCTCAACAAGTCTTTCAAGAAGAGCAGCCTCTTCATATCTCTTGTCAGATTCAATAACAGGCTTTAAAGTTGTTAAAACCTCTGTTGCAGCCTGATGAAATTCCGGCTGAGCCGGATTTTTTGCAATAAGATCAGCAAGTACACTGTCTACATAACCCATAATTCAATTTCCTCCGTTCTGTACTTTTATTTATGCGTTGTTTATGGGGCAAAAACTGTGCTTTAGCACAAATATTTTATTTTTTGGAGTAAAAAAACACAAAGCCCTAAAATGCTGTTGTGTAAATACTCCTTTTTTTACCTTAATATAAATTATAATATGAAAAACATCATTTGTCAACAAATTTGATTTGTGCAAATATAACGAAAAAAATTAAGTTTTTTATGCAAAAAGTTTAAAAAAAAATATTAAAATGACTAAAACGTAATTTTTTAAATAATTTTATTAATTTACTTTAGTAAAATTAATACTTAAGCTCATATTTTATTAAATCCTTTTTGTATCACCGTTCTCTGCATTTACCGCAAATTTTTCGTTAAATGCATATACGGGTATTCCAACATACTCTTCATCTTTACCTTTCTCTAAATCAATATAATAGTATGGTTTAAATACAATGTTTTTAATAGCTATTTTAAAAGCATCTTCTTCATTTATTTTAACATCTGTGTTTTTAAAAATTTCATCATTATAATATAATATTCTAAGGTATATTATTTTTCCGCTGTCATCAAGGTATAATTCTGCTTCTTCATCAAATGAAACATAACCATTTCTTATTACATTACATTTAAAATGATGGGGAATATTTATTCCTTCTATTTCATCACTATTTACAAACTCAACAGGCGTAAATTCA
>CABVEG010000053.1 GCA_902497185.1 uncultured Eubacteriales bacterium
TATATTTTACTATTAACTGTTTTTAATAATACCACATTTAGTCAAGAATATTCTTACCCCGCTAATGCTATCCACTCACGGCAAGCTATGCCCTTCAGCATTATTTGGTTAAATATTGGATATTAAAACTCAACTGCTTCAGCATTTTCAACCGCCTTATCAATAAGCTCATCAAGACCTTCAATTTTTCTTTCAATAGATTCAATAATAGACTTTTTAGGCTTTGTTTCAGGATGCTTTGCCACAAATACGGTACAGCAGTCCTCATAGGGTCTTATTGAAATATCGTAAGTACCTATATCAACGGCAACATCTACAATTTCCTGCTTATCCATTGCACAAAGAGGACGAAGAACAGGAATAGTTGCCGCTGAATCAATGGCCATTATAGCCTCCATAGTCTGACTTGCCACCTGACCAATACTGTCACCTGTAACAAGAGCCATTGACTTATTATTTTCAGCTATTTTCTGTGCCGCCTTAAGCATTGCTCTCTTTAATAATATAGTCATTTTTTCAGGTGGTGTGCTTTCATATATTTTAAGCTGTGTTTCCGTAAACGGCACAATATAAAGTTTTAAAGTTCCCGTATATTCAGCTATTTTCTCGGCAAGGTCAAGTACCTTTTGCTTTGCTCTTTCTGATGTATAAGGAGGTGAATCAAAGTAGCACGCCTCTACCTCAACACCTCTTTTTGCTACAAGAAATGCCGCAACAGGGCTGTCAATTCCACCTGACATAAGTACTGTAGCCTTACCGCTTGCACCGTAAGGCAAACCGCCCTTTGCCTTAATAACCTTACTGTAAACATAAGCATTATTTCTCAGCTCAACCATTAGCTTTACCTGAGGATTATGTACATCAACTGTAAGATTATCAATATTGTGCAGAATATAGCCGCCTACATCAGCACTTATTTCATTACCTGTCATAGGATACCTCTTGTCTGACCTTCTTGTAACTACCTTAAAGGATACACCTCCTTCAGGAAAATGCTCCTTAAAGTGCAGTAATGCGTGCTTTCTAAGACTTTCAATGCTCTGATCCTCAAATTCAATGCCGGGACAAACTGCTGTTACTCCCAAAATTTTCAAAACAATAGGTATAACGGTATCATAGTCAAACTCCCCTTCTTCGTTTACTACAAGAAGTCTGCCCTGTTCTTTGTAAACTCTGTAGCCCTGATATGGCTCCAGTCTTTTTATAATTGTCCATATTAATTTGTTTTCAATTAAATATCTGTTCTTGCCACGCATGGCAATTTCACCGTATTTTACTAAAAGTACATTTCTCATTATTCTTCTCCCTTAATTTTAAGTGTCAATTCTGACCATTTCTTTAATCTCTTTATTTCTATATACAAGATCATCTCTTACAATAAAGCCGTTCTTTTCCCAAAATCTATTTCCAATCTCATTTTTAGAAAATGCCACAAGAGCCACCTTATTTATTCCCTCTTTTTCCAAAGCATTAAGCACCCTATTTAACAAGGCTTTTCCTATCCCCTGTCTGCGCTCAGTAACGGCAACTGCTGTATGATGAATATATCCTCTCCGTCCGTCATGTCCGCTTAATATAACTCCGACAATGTTATTATCCTTTTTAGCAATAAAACAGGTTTCTGGATTTCTTTTTAAGTATCTTTCAATACCATCCCTTGAATCATCAATATTATTAAGTCCCATACCCGGAGTATTAATCCATAAATTATAAACTTCGTCATAGTCATTAATTGTCATATTTCTAATTTCCATAACCTATCTCCAATCTAAAATTTTAACTCACAGGCAAAACGGAATATATTATTATGAGAAAAATTTCTTATATAATTCATCCTGTTCAGGTAGATGGGTAATATATCCCACAGGTATTTTATTTTCCGTTGCCTTTATAATTTCCTTTGCACCGTCAACTCCAAATGCTCCACATAATTCTATACAATCAATACCTTCCCCATATAATTCCCTAGCAACTTCACTTGCCTCATAAATATTTGCAACTCCAACAATTTGCGCTGTACCGTTGTGAATTAACGCTCTATCTGTTTTACTGTCAAAATTTCCCATAATCAAAAATGCAAATTTCATTTATTCTCACCTCATCAAATTACAATTTATCCTCTTTTACGTTTAGCATAAATATTTGAATTTACTCTCCATTCATTATTTTCGGTTACTGTAACGTTTTGCCAACGGAAACTATTATCCGAAATTTCAGAAAATACCCATTTTTTGTTTGGCTCATTAAGCACCGTACCAACCAGTTTTTCTCCTTCAAGAACAAATTTAAGACGGCACATTTTTCTTTCGCAAGTATAAAACATATCATAACATTTTTCTTTAGGATTAAACATTCTTACAGCTAACCCATATTCGCCGTCAACCTGTGGATTTACATGTCTGGTTTCTCTGGAAGGACAAATGAATAAATCTTCAATACCTGCTCCATTTAATATTCTTCTGAAAATCCATTCCCCTTTAATATGTCTTGAATATTTTTTCTCTCCATTATAGCCATCATAATAATCAAATTCCCAATCTCCAATCAGCTTTGAAAACCAATCATATTCCTTTGGAATAAAATTTGTTTCCTTTCCATACAATACCTCGGTAAAAATATCCATTTTTATTTTCCTCCCCGAAATTTAAACATAACATTATAAAAAATCAAAGCTGCTTTTTAATAAAAGGAAATAACCACTTTACATATCCTCCAAAATAAAACAGACAAATACCTCATAACCTTATCATTGCAACTTTTTTAGTAAACTATTTTTTTGAAGATCTCCTATAAGCCTTTTATAAAACCACCTACCTAGGCACAAATCTCCTTAACAAAGGCACCTGCTTTTTAAGACATTCAACAACTCTTTCAGCCTCTTCAACAGTATTTTCACTTGAAAAGCTAAATCTTACGGCACTTCCGCCTCTGCCATCTATAATATAATCCACAATCTTTTTCTTTTCCTTAGCTCTTGACGAGCAGGCAGAGCCTGTTGCAACATATATACCATCATTTTCAAGGGCATGTAAAAGCACCTCACCCTTAACATTTTCAAAGCTCAAATTAAGTATGTAAGGAGAACCCTTTTCAACATCACCGTTTACATAAACCCCTTCAAGCTCCTCAGTAATTTTCAAAAGAGTATTTCTGACTTCGCTTACCCTTTTATAATTACTCTCCATATTTTTTATAGCAATTTCCGTTGCCTCACCCATAGCAACAATGGCATAGCTGTTTTCAGTTCCGGGTCTAAAGCCCTTTTCCTGACCACCGCCAAAGTGGAGATTATTTACTCTCACACCCTTTTTAATATACATGGCACCAACACCTTTTGCTGACTGTATTTTGTGTCCGCTCATTGTTATAATATCGGCATTTTTACAGTTAATAGGGTGCTTTCCGAAAGCCTGTACACAATCAGTATGGAAAACACAGCCTTTATTCTTAGCCTTTATTACAGAATAAATTTTTTCCATATCCTGTACCGTACCAACCTCATTATTAACATACATAATGCTTACAAGTATGGTATTTTCATCAACAGCTTTTTCAAGGTCATCAATGCTAATATAACCCTTTTCATCAACATCAAGAGTTACAACCTCAAAGCCTCTTTTTTCAAGCTCTTTATAGCTGTCTGTTACGGAAGGATGCTCAATTCTCATTGTAACAACCTTGCTTCCTCTTTTTTTATAAGCATCTGCAACACCTAAAATGGCAGTATTATTAGCCTCTGTGCCGCCACTTGTAAAATAAATTTCATCAGGATCAGCCTTTATAGCCGATGCTATGGATTTTCTAGCCTTAGTAATTTCCTTTTCCACCTCAAAACCTAAGCTATGAAGTGAAGACGGATTGGCAAAGCCTGTTTTCATAAAGTCATACATTTTTTCAAGCACTGCATCAGATATTTTAGTTGTTGATGCATTATCAAAATAAATCACAACTAGTCCTCCAATTCATAAAGAAGTATAACAGAGGTTACAAGACCTGCTGTTTCTGTTCTCAATATTCTTTTACCCAATGTAACAGGTTTAACTCCCTTTGAAAGAGCAAAATCTATTTCTTCATTGGAAAATCCTCCCTCAGGACCTATAAAAATACCAATACTCTTCCCTTTAAAGCCTTTAGCAAAAGTTTTCAAGCTGTTTTCTTTTTCTTTTTCGTAAGGAATAATAGCTCCATCAAGACTAACAGCCTCACTGATAGCATCCTTAAACGTCATTACTCTATCCACAACGGGAATTTTACCCCTGCCGCACTGTTTAGCTGCCGCCTCTGCAATTTTGTTCCATCTTTGTATTTTTTTGTCCTCTTTACCATCAAGTTTAACCACAGTATGCTCTGTCTTAACAGGTACAATTCTGTCAACACCGATTTCAATACACTTCTGTATAACAAGCTCCATTTTGTCAGCCTTAGGCAAAGACTGATAAAGTGTAAGTTTTATATTCGGCTCATTGTCATTTGTAAATATATCGGTTATTTTTGCCGTAACAGCTTTCTTTGTTATTTCGGTTATTTCACACTCGTAATCTCTGCCATCACCATCACATACAGTAATTATATCACCGATTTTAGCCCTTAAAACACTGCCAATGTGCTTTGCATTTTCGCCCTCAAGGGTAATGGTGTGGTCATTTATATTTTCACTGTTTACAAAAAACTTAGGCATAATAATACTCCTTTAATAATTTAAACAATCAATTTTTGATATTAATATTCAAAGAATTGTTCAAATGCTATATCGGCTCTATCAAAAGGAAATTTTTTCTTATCAACAGGGATTTCAACAAATCCGTATTTTTTGTATAAGTGAATAGCCTGAACACACTTTCTATTTGAAACAATTATCACTTTACTTATTTTCTTTTCTTTCACATAATCAATGCACGCTTTTAAACAGGCGCTACCTGCTCCCGTTCCCGTATACATTCCTCTTGCTGCAAATTTCATAATTTCCCAGTCACCATCCGCTCTGGGGGCAATCATACAACAAGCCATAACGTTATCTTCACTATCCAGTGCAAAAAATATTTGTCCGCCAGCCTCAATATAAGGCTCAATATTCTCTAATTCTCTCAAATCTTCTTGTTCTATAGCAAACATTTCAGAAATCCATGCCTTATTCATTTCTATAAATTCATTTTTGTATTTTGAATTATAAGGTACAATTTTCATAAAACCACTCCTCGCAAATACCTATTCACATAAATTAAATATATGTTCCTATTTCTTAACAGATGTAATACAAACATATTATCCTTAGTCGCCATATTTACAACCTTTAACACGCATTTATCAAAAGTAATGATGTGGTCATTTATATTTAACTGTTTACAAAAAACTTAGGCATAATAGTTCTTAATTAAATGATTTATTCCGCAACTGCTTAATAAACCGAAAGTTATTTCTTTATTGTATCGCCATCCAAAGCTGTCCATCCAAAGCGAATTATAGAAACTATAATAGCAATAATCGTTATACTTTCGTTCAAAACACCGCCCCACGATTTCACAAGCACATCATATATAAGCATACATGGAGCATTTACAGTAAGATTAGCAATTCTTATATTTCTGGCATTGTTTGTCCAGTAAGAAGTAGTTCCGGCTATTGTTCCTGCAATTGGAAGAAGGCTTATCGGACCGTTCCATGTAAAAAAAGCAACTGTAACAGCTAATAGCGAAAATATTATAATCCAACCTTTCCACCTTATTAATTTATATTTATTATATTTTGTAAGCATCGTGTTCCTTACAATATTTATAAAAAGGCTAAGGCATCAATATAAAAAGTGATTTATTTGATTTTACCTGATATGAAACAAGAAAAAATATAACACCTGCAAATCCGACTCCTTGTGTTAAAATATCATTCAAATTCATATATACCTCCAAATAATCATCAAATTTAAATTTATATAAATAATACTATATAATAATTTAATAGCTTTAAACATACAAATAAAAAATTTATATCTGAAAATTTTTAATAACCAGCGCTGAATAATTCTCATAAGTTTCAAACCCAAAACGTTTATAAAAAGAAATTGTATTTGGATCAGATGGCATAATTTTAACATACAACAGGTCAGTAAAATATTTAAGAATACGTTTCATTAACTCATTTCCAATATTCATCCCCTGATATTCAGGGTCTACAAGCAGGTAATGAATAAATGCCACTGTTGCACCATCATCTAAAGCACGAACCAATCCAACTAAACGCTTATCGTCCCAAGCTGATACAACATGTGTTGAATTTAACATAGCCCGAGTCAATTTATCAGGATATTTTCCCGAATCCCAATTCACTGATAAAAAAAGCCTCTCCAAATCAACTGAATTAAAAGTCTTTGTTTCCTTATATTCAATATTCATATTTTTTAAGCCCCCATCACACTTTTTACTCATTTTCATGTGTTACTATATGCACAATTTCATCATGAGGCTTACTCAAATATTCTTTTAAAAATGAAGGGAATGCCTTATATTTGTCCAAATCTTTAATCGGTATCCAATGCATTTCCTCTTTGACACCAAAAACATAACTATTACTATTAAGCTCCTTGGTACCTCTTGGCTTCATTAGATAATAAAATTCAATTTCGTGACAATGCAATCCATCCAATGAACCGCCTTTTCCATAAAAGAAATTTTCGTGTATGACAGCAAGTCTTTCTACCTCATAGTTTACACCCGTTTCTTCATATACCTCTCTTTTAACAGCATCTTCAGCCGTTTCACCCATAAATACTCCTCCACCTATAGAGTAATAATAATCTTCAAGTGAGTTTCCTGCAAACAATACACATTCATCTTCAATTATAATTGCCGCCGCACGATACCTAAAACGATTGTTTTCCTTATTAAAACTACAATCATATGGCATTATAACACCTCCAAACTTCAATTTTTTGCTGAATTAATCTTACTTAAACTCCTATTCCTTAACAGATGTAATACAAACCCATTCATCCTTAGTTGCAGTATTTACAACCTTCAATCCGCACTTATTAAGAGCATCATACACATCTTCCATTCTGTCCTTAATAATGCCTGATGCTATAAATACACCACCCTTTTTAAGCTGTGCAGGCACAACAGGACTTATGGCACAAATTACATCAGCAATAATATTAGCAACAACAACATCATACTTGTCATAGCCTATTTCATCCTGTAATTTTTTATCTCCTATAACATTACCGCTTGTAACATAATATTTGCTTACATCAACTCCGCTAAGCTCCGCATTTTCATAAGCCGTCTTAATAGCATTAGCGTCAATATCCACGGCAAAAGCAGACTTTGCCCCCAAAAGAAGAGAAATAATAGACAAAATACCACTTCCGCAGCCTAAGTCAGCAACAACAGACTCCTCATTAATATACTTTTCAAGCTCCAGCATACAAAGCTGTGTGGTCTGGTGTAAGCCTGTACCAAAAACGTGGCCTGGATTAATATTAAACACAACTCTGCCATCGGGAATTTCACAATCCTCCCAAACAGGCTTAATAAATATTCTGTTACCTATGGCAAAAGGCTTATAAAAATCTCTCCACTTATTTAACCATTCCTCATCATTAAGGTTAGATGTTGTTTCAATAGCAAGACGACCTAAGTCAAGGCCCGTATCAATATTTTTTAAATTGTTGACTGCATCTCTTATATGCATTAATATTTCCTCGCCATAAGGATTGTCGCTTACATAAACCGTAATCTTAGTTTCACCAACAGGCTTATTCAAAAGCTCCTCATCAACATAATCCCAATAAGTAGAACTTGTAGTAAGATACTCCTTCATTTCATTGTCATCCTCAACCTGAATACCGTTTATACCACACTCCATAAGTGTTGCAGTAACAGGTTCAATACCCTCTGTTGTTGTATATATTTTAACCTCTGTCCATTCCATAGCATAATCCTCCTAGTTTAATTAGTATAATAATAACACAAATTAATACATTTTACAAGAACATAGCACTTGTATTAAATCTAAAAAAATGAGATAATTACTTATATAAAAATGAGTTGTTAATGGAGGATACGGAATGAAAAGACTGTTTTTGATTTTAAATGTTATATTTTCCGTTTTTTTACTACATAATATGGTATTTGGATATGATACTGCTGAAATAGCAGGAGATATTCAATGCTTTTCCCCTGAAATTAGGGCAGATAGCGGCGATATAAATAAGATATTTAATGACGTATTTAATTATGATCCAAGACTTTTAATGTACTATAGCGGTTATGAAGGGAGTCACACAAGTTTTTCTTCTAAAATAAATATTATATATACTAATAAGGAAGCTGAATTAGATCAAATTTATATTGCAAAAAACAGGGAAGAATTTATTACTCTTATAACAAGGGCACTGCTATACAGTGAAGATAAGCTATATATTGTTGCACAAAATATGCCTCCCGTAAACACTCCCGTAAACGACTTTATAACAGAAGCAGGTAAAATTTGCCCTATTGCATTTATGAGCTACAAAAGCAGTAATACATCAACATTAGACACCAAAATTAATAATTACAGTTGCTATGTAATAAGTTTTCAGTATGATTTTGATAAATACATTCTTAATGAAATGAAAAGAGATTTGGAACAAAAAGCCTGTGAAATTATAGCCTCAAATATAGCTAAAGATATGCCTCCCTATATGAAAGTATATATAATACACAACTACATTATAAATAACTGTAAGTATGCAGAGGACTATGAAGATAACAATAGCCCTGCATATCATACGGCATATGGCGCACTTATTGATGGCAGAGCAGTATGCGACGGCTATGCTTCTGCTGCACAGCTTTTATTTAATATATGCGGCATAGAAAATATTAAAATCTCAGGCACAAGCAAAGGTAGTGGTCATGCTTGGAATTTAATTAAACTTGACAATGACTATTATCATATTGATATTACTTGGGATGACCCGGTCAGTTATGATGGATTTAATTATTTAAGATATAATTATTACAATTTAACTGATGATGAAATGGC
>CABVEG010000054.1 GCA_902497185.1 uncultured Eubacteriales bacterium
TTAAAATTTCCATATTAACATTTTCATTATCTTTTAATGCTATAAATTTATAGGTCACAATATAATGCAGCTCCTCATCTCGGTTGCTTTCAACATCATAAGCCTTTATAACTTGATTCCCGGTATTGATAAAGTGCAGGTTTTCAGCAAGTATAGCAAGTACATTGTTTATTTCCTCCTGAGCGGTCAAAGAGTTTTCAGTAGGAAAATAAACAATATCAAATGTAGTTGACTTTCTTCTGTTATCAAATAAGAGTATATTGTCACTGTGATTAATGCACTTAATATAAAAAGATGGAGTAATAAAGTTCTGCGGTACTTTATCGGTATATATAACCACATTTTCAAATAAACTAAGGATCTTATTACTTATGGCTTCAATTAATAAATTTATCACTTAAAAGCCTCCTCTAAATGCTTTCTCAGCCTTTTTTCAAGAAGAGGTTGTGTTATTCCTCTCAATTCGGCAACAGAAAGCTCTATAAAAAATTTACCGTCAACCCAGCCCTTCTTTAATTTCTTGCCAATAGCAGGGACATATCTTCCCGGTGTTTGTCTATGACCGTAATTTACGTAGCTTGCATAATTTGTATTATTTATAATTTCTGCCTCATAACCACTACCTGACTTGGTCAGTACAACAAACCAACTTTTTTTTAAATACCCGGTATCTGTAGGTGTTGCCTTAATAAGCATAGCAAACAGCCTTTGAGCAAGTTCTCTTGTTACAGATTCGATAAATGCATCATTGTCTTTAAGCATATTACCTAAATTATCTCTGAATTTTTCTAATTCTCTGCAATCTACTGGCATCAGTTCCACCCCTTAAACAATTCAAGCCTTATTTCCTGATGTGTCTGATACACAGCAGGCTCGCCACTGCTTTTGTATGCAACAGTTCTATCATTCTGAGTAACAACAACCTTACTTCCTCTTTTTATATCAATATCAGGAGAAATAAAAAGGACAATAGTCTGTTCAGCACTGCTTGCGGCTTCATTTTCTGTGCTGCTGTTATTGTTCTTATAAGATATTCTGCAAGGTATATTTTCAAACAACTTGACTTCCTGCTGCTTAATTACCCCTGTAGTATTGCTTTTGTACTCAAAAACATCACATTCGCCCGTATACAGTTTTTCTGCAATACCTCTAAACTTCTTTAAATCAATCATATTACCACCTGAGTTTTCTAAAAGCCACAAGCTCCTTATCTCTGTTGCAAAGGTTATTCAAAAGAGTATTAAACATATTGATAGTGCTGTTTTTATCCCCTGTACTGAAATTAATTGTTAAATCGCCCTCTGCAATACTGCTTATACCTGCAGCACTGTAATTAAGATTTTCACACACATTAATACCTAAACTCTGCTTAGTCTTTAAAAGAGTACCTGCCGCCATATCCACAGCAACATAATAAAGTTCAGCAGGAATTTCAGTTATATTGCAGAAATTCTTTATATACTGTTCTGCACTGTTTATGGCAAGCTGTAATGTAACAATATCCCCATCATTAAGGTTGTAGCCGAGAGTGCTTAACCTCTCGACTACGTCTTTGCTTTCAATATTCATAAGCATCACCTTAGCCAATCTTATGCTTAAATGCCACAATTCTAATCTGCTTAGGCTCATAAACTCTCTCCCAGTTCTGAGCATTAGAAAGCTCCGCTCTTGTAGGCGTTTCAACGTTTTCTCTCACAGTATTAGTCCACTTAATACCTCTTGGATGAAGAATAAATGCATTTCTGTTAATAAGATAATCAACACCTGAGCCCTTTTTCTTATCTCTGTCAATCTCTGTTGCAACATGTCCTACAGGATTGCCGTTACCATAAGCAATAGCGCCGTTACCAAATAAATATGTAGTGTACACGCCATTTTCAACAGGACAGCCATCATCAACAATAACTCTTCTTCCCTGGTATGTTTCAAATTCAACGTCTGTTGAATCTCTCTCGTTCTCAATAAGATTATTCTTCTTAAGGTAGCTCTTTGTAGCAGAATGCATTGCTACTGCCGTAAGCTGTCCCTGCGCATCTCCTAAAAGCTGGCAGGCATCAATAAATGAACTTGCACCAATATTTTTAGCAGCAGCAGTTGAAGCTGTTGAAATATCTAAAATATGGTCCGCCAAAGGTGTAACCGTCTTACTGTCAGCAGTATAAGAACCAAATACACCATTTAAAATTGCAATAAGTTCCTTTTGCTTATCTCTCGCCCAAAAGCCTGCAACAAGGTCACCGATAGCAGCCATGGGGTCTTTGCCACTTAAAGCAGCAGATAAATCAGTAGCCGCCCACATTTTAGCACGTCTTATAGTTGTTGATACATCCTTGTTAGATGCAATCTTATCTGGTGTTAAGTCGGCATCTTCAAGAACCGGCTCTGATTCGCCTGTTAAGTCCTCAAAGAAAGGCATATTGTGAATAGGTGCCGCCTCACTTGCCAATGTGTCAAATTCTGAATTGTTAGTTACGATACCGCTTGAAAAAAGAGCTGATAATTCCATTGTTTTGTTAATAACATAAGGATTAAAAAGCTCCGGTACAATAACATCTGATAATTTTGTAATTGCCATAAATAATCACACTCCTTAAATTGTAATACCTGCAGCAGCAGCCATTTCCTTAGCCTGTGCAGGATTTTCTCTTAATAATTTTCCTTGTTCCGTTAAATTAAATGTTTCCTTCATAAAAGGATTTACAACATTTTTACCACTTCCCTGTGCAGGATTGTAGTTCTGCTGTGTCTGCTGGAATAAATGTCCCATAGAAGTATCATCCTTGTAGGTCTTAATAATGTCAGAAACACCAACAGGCTTACCTTCAGTATCAAAGGAAAATTTCTCAATACCACCCTGCTTATAAATAATATAGTCTGGGTCAATCACACCTTCCTTTGAAAGCTGTTCCTTTAAAGCATAGGTCTTTTTAAGATTAGCCGCCTCAGTTTTAAGACTTGAAATAGTAGTTTCGTAACCACTTATTTTATTCTGTAATTCCTCATTGTCTTTATTGTTTTTCTTTAAGGTTTCAATAGTGCCATTTGCAGTTTTTAACTGCTCCTCAGCATTTTTCTTCTCGCCCTCTAAAGCATCAAACTTAGCCTTGCTGACATATTCTCCTGAGCTTAAATCAGCAAGCTTAATAGCCTTATCCTTGTTTTCAGAATTATATTTATCAACAATTCCTTTAAACTCATCATACTTATCACCAAGTACATTCTTTAAAAATTCCATATTTTTGCCTCCGTTTTTATATGCGGTTTCTTCCGCTGATAATCAAAAGTTTATATCCCGTTTTGAAAGGGTACTAAGCCTTTTATGTGCCATGCTCAGGGCAAAAACAAAAGCAGCCTTTGACAGCTGCTTTCATTACCACTAAATATATATTTATTATTTTGTATGTTTTATTCTCTTGACAAAGGCTCCATACATACCCAAAAACCTTATTGTCTTAATTAATCATAGGCACCACCTCCGAATATATTAACCGCCCAAGCTACTGACCCGCTCACCTCTTACAGACCCCATTCACTTATATATTGGCGGTTGTTATAATATGTGTTATAAAAGACCTCGGGTCCGAAGAACACCGAAGTTCGTTCACGTCATTATTACAAATCACCCTCCCAAAGCCCTCTTGCCGCATCCGCAAAACACCGACAAGCATTACCGTTTATTTCATTATATTAAAAAAGCACCCTTTACAGAGCGCTAAGTATAGTTACATTATTTTGTTGTTTTAATTAAAGTATATTTATTAAGTTTCAGGAAATAAAATACCGCTTAATCAAAAGACTAAGCGGTATACGATAATTAAAGGAATACTTGGCAGCCGCCCCATTCTACTGCATCTCTCGGGTTTCCCCTGTCAAGCCATCGGCGTGTGGACGGGGGCGAAATTTTCCACCTCAAGTACCCCTTATTATTGTATTTATATTATACCTCATTTATTCTTTTTTGTAAAGTATTTCTTTATTTTTTAATAATCGTGCCCATTCTTTATTATTAATTTTCATAAATGTAATAATGGAGTTTTTGAGTTCAATATCATCTTTTGATGTAATCAATCTCAAAATTGTTTTAAACTGTTCCTTACCATTTGAAAACTCTTTTAATATGAGTGCAGAATTCGGCTTGTTACCATTTATAATATAGTCGGGATTTTCAATCACTTCCTTCATATAATCACAATATCTCTCATAATCATTTGGATGCCTTTCTTTTATGTGGTTTATTCTTTCATCCGTAATAATTACCTCATCCGTAACTATATCCCCAGTTATACATTTATAAATATTCCTATCAATCTTGCCTATTGTACGCACTTCATTATTTTCGCTTTCTGTGTATATTTCTTTTATTATACCACTTTCAGCAGAATTTTCAACAATAAACTTATCCTTCCATTCAGGATAGCTCACATCATCAACATAAACTGTCTTACCTGTTTCAGGGTCCCTTGCAGCTCTTTCAATATTGGCTGTAAACTCATCATTAAAATAAGGGCATTTAGTACCCCTACACCTGTTATGGAAAGGCGGAGCATTAATACCAACCTTTAGCTGATTCATAGGAAAATGTTTTTTATCCATACCCTGACACTTTCCACAGGTACGACCATCAAGAGTTTCAATTATTTCAAATTCCTCCACTCCTAAGTCATTTAAACAGTCAGTATTACTCATAGCTGCAAACTGGCTATACTCTGTCATAAGAAGATTAGCAGCAGCATTTTCCGAAACTTTAAATTCCTTTGCATAATCAGATGCCAGTGTTTTAGGATTTATACCACTTATTACGCAGTCTGTAAGGTCCTTATGAAGTCTGTTTACAAGAGTAGGTCTGTATTTGCCCCATATTCTTTCAGAAAACTCCACACCATCATCAGACCAAGGCTTATGTATTATATAATTAAGCAAGTTTTCGTTAATTTTTGCTACATTTATACCTACATTCAACCCCTTAGAAAGTTCATAAGCTGTTCTGTAATAGCCTTCGGTATATGTATTTTCAAGAGCATTTTCAATTACTCCGTCAAGGTCATTAAACATATTTTCGCATATACTAATAATCTGTAGTTTCAAAGCCTCAAGTCTTGATATATGAAATTTTGCAGAAGCATTTTCAAGCTCCTTATCCCACAGCCTCGTATATGAATTGTCAACACCTTTTTCTATATACTTCTCAACATCCCATCCAAGCTCTTCAAGCTCCTTTGTAACTATAAGCCTTGTAGCCTCCGCATAGGTTATGTTATTATTTTCAGCAAATCTTTGCAGCCATACAGCTATTTCCCTGTTTATATTGGCAAGGGAACTGTTAAATATTTTCTTTATTTCCTCACTGTTTTTGTATGCATAATTATTGTACAGACGTTCTTCAGCAAGCTTGTATCTTTCCCTCCAATATTCCGCAGACTTATTCTTCTTCGCCATCTGCATCAACCTTTCTTACCGGCTGTGAATATTTACCTTCTAAATCTTCCTCCTGCTTTTGGATTTCCTTGATTTCTTTTTCAAGGTCCTCAACCCAAGGATGATTTTTTATAATAGTACTGTCGCTTATAATCCCTTTGCTGTTTCTTGCAATTTCAGAAAGTTCAACATCATTTCTTATACTTGTCCTTGTCCAAGTCTGAACTATATTACTACAAGTAACGCCTTTGTAATCACATATTGCTCTTACAAGTTCAGATAAACCTAGTCTAAATTCCGTTTCAAGCAAACCTGCTTTTAATTCAAGTAAACTATACAAATACTGTAGAGCTACACCGCTGGCATTACCAAAGTTCCCCGGGTCAGGGTCAACTCCCTGCCCCTGCTCAAAAATAGCTTTTCTTGTCATTGTAAGGAGTTTTTCCCTTGCCTCAACAGGTATATCAATAGTTAATGTCCTTAAATCCCCCTTAGCATCAATATCACTGTCAAGTTTGACAGTCTTGTACTTCTTTAGATTACCAAGAAACTCTCCTAAATCCTCACCTTCATAGCCCGTCAGTATAAATATTATCTCCTGTATATCTTCCAAGTCATTAACAAAGCCACTATATACCTTATCATAAGTATCAATCAGTCCTTTAATATTTTCAAGGTCACTCATATTTATATTGTTGTTTGCGAAGGCTATGAATGGCACTCTGCCGAAGTTATGTTTATACACATTTGTAAACTCTTTGTTTCCTGTCAGTGTATTACAAATTTCAAATTTGTTATAGTATGTAATTTTCTCAAAATCTGCATTTGCTTCTCTCTTAAAAGCAACACACTCTTTATCATTCCATACTTCATATATGTAAAGTGTCGTTCCTGTATTTTCGTCTATTTCATCATAGCACCTTAAAATACTCAATAGCTTTTTATCCAAATCATTATTATATATTGGTATAATCTGTTGACTACCTACGGGAGCCCATTTAAATTCGTTATCATTCACCCAGTAATGTACCCATGCAATTCCTGTATTACTTGCATTAATACAAAGGTCCTTGCACTTCTTAGCATAAGCATCACCTAATACCTCTGCAATAATCTTATTGACATCCTTACTGCCAACATCAAACAGTGGCGGTGCAGTAAATATATAACTTGCCTTTTGGTTTACAAGCAGACTGTAAAAGCTGCTACAAACCCTATTGTCAGCATTCCTTATATTCTTCTCCTCATCATGCTTAACCTCCTTGAAAAGAATATCCGTTTTATTTCTGTAATACATTTCCGCAATATAAGCTTTCATAACAAAATCATTATGTCCTGTAGTATATTTCTTTATCAGTTCTATAGCAACATTTAAATCCATAATTTTTCACCTCTCACTTCAAGAATGTTAAACCGCTCTTGCTTCTCATATCATCACGAAGAGCATACCTTACAGCATCTATGCTATGGTTATCCTTATCAGGATAATCAGATTTGAAATTATCATTGCTATCCTTTTCATATTCATATCCTAAAAACTCCCTTGCTGTATTAGGACACCTTTCCTTATCAATTATAATTTCCTCTAAATCCTGCAAAAATTTAATACCATATTCCACACTGTCAGGACCTTTTTTAACACCCTTTATATTCAAACCTAAATTTTTAAATTCAGCTATGGTTCGAGGCTCTGCACTATCACCCATTACAAGGCAATTATTTTTATTCTGTTTCATAATGGCATCAACAGCTAGTCTATTTGACATACCGACCTTATGTATTTCAAAGAAAATATATAATCTTCTTCTTGTCTTGTCAAAATGACACTCCGTATAATGTAGAGGGTCAACAGCATAACCAAAGTCAACAGCTCTTTTAATGTGGTCAAAGTTATTGACTTCATCATCTGTAATTTTTCTTATTGTAATATTCGTAAATATTTCCCCGCCTGTTCCTCTTACTTCACCTAAATATTCATGAGCATAGGCGTCATAATTTACTTGCTTTAAATGTTCAGCTTCAATAAAAAACTGCTCTCCCAGCCAAGATTTGGGAACAGTTAAGTATGTACTATGATGTACTAATCTATCATTACGTTCTTTAAGAATTTCATTATTTACCCAGTTTCTTTGTGAGCGTGGAGGATTGTAAGAATAAAATACAACAAAACGTTCTCCGCCTCTCATAAGTGACTGATTTATTGTTCTTATTTCCTCCATACCATTAAATTCATCTACTTCCTCATACCAAATATATTTACAGTAACCGTTTTTGAATTTAGTGGATTTAATTTTCTTTGGTTTATCAGCACCCCTGAAAATTATTCTTTGCTTTCCGTATATAAGCTCCAAAGGGCTGAGCTTGACTTGCCAGTGTTGTTCAACACCTAAAGCCTGTATAGCCCATAATAGCTGTTCAAATACACTGTCTTTTAAATATTGCCCTACTTTTCTTAAAACAACTGCATTAGCATTTTCATCTTTCATTATACCTAATATAATTTCTCCGCTTACAAACGAGGACTTTGTACTTCCTCTGCCGCCCTTAAGCCAATAGTGGGTGTATTCATTTTCTTTTAAACTGTTATGAACATTATAAAAGGAGGGTGCAATAAGATTAGATAATCTACTCATCTGCATCCTCCTTTGGTATATCATCTATTATTTCAACAGGTACCATTCCTGACACATTTGTATCCATTTTTGTTGTATACCCATAATTAGACATCCATAGCCCCGCTAACTGTGAAGGTATCATTTGCAGTTCAAACTTCATTCTTGCATCAACCTCACATTCTTCCTTCATGCGCGTAACCGTGTCAACAAACTTATCATTGTTTCCATAATATTCATAAAAAGCCGACCTGGAAATGCCTATAAATACACAAAAGCCTTCAATAGTATATGTTACAGATCTTCGCAATTCCTTACTCACAAATTCGCTGTTTTTTGAACTGAAATCATGAGTAAGTACCATTTGATTATTACAATATTCCTTGTATTTTTCCCATAATTCATTTAATTGTTTTACCGATGTAATTTTTCTTGGTCTACCCATAATCTCACCTCTTTTCTGCACTAAAAAAGAGCCAACAGGCTCTTATAATTATTTTTTCATTAATACAAAATCGTATATCTCAATTACACCTTTATCCCCATCTATGTAATCATTGCCGTGAAAAACAGTGAAACATAATTCTTTTATATCTTTCCATAAATCCACAACACCTATTTTACTAATTTCTAAAGAATATTCTCCCTCTGGTTTATTAGGTATAAACTTATCCACAATCTTCTCCATATCAGAATTTTTGATTTCTAATTGTAATCCCTTTATATTTGAAGAAAATTTATATTTAAATTTTAAAGTATA
>CABVEG010000055.1 GCA_902497185.1 uncultured Eubacteriales bacterium
GTTAAAATTGAAAATTTATACAAGACCTTTCATACCAAAAACGGTGATATACATGCACTTAAAAATATTAATCTTAACATTGAACAGGGCGATATATTTGGTATAATAGGCTTAAGTGGCGCAGGTAAGTCCACTCTTGTAAGATGTATTAATTTTTTAGAAAACCCAACAGAAGGCAAGGTTTATTTTGAAAATAATGACTTGGGTAAACTTACTAAAAAAGAGCTTTTAAAGGTAAGACAGTCAATGGGTATGATTTTTCAAAACTTTAACCTTCTTGAACAACGAAATGCCTTAAAAAATATATGCTTTCCTCTTGAAATTGCAGGTGTGCCAAGGGCTAAAGCTGAAGAAAGAGCAAGAGAGCTTTTGAAGGTTGTAGGTCTTGAGGACAGAGAAAAGTCCTACCCCTCACAGCTTTCAGGCGGACAAAAGCAGAGAGTTGCCATAGCACGAGCACTGGCAACGGAGCCTAAAATTCTCCTTTGTGATGAAGCTACATCAGCTCTTGACCCTACTACAACACAGTCAATACTTGACCTTTTAAAAGAAATTAACAGAACAATGAACGTAACTGTTATTATTATAACTCACGAAATGAGCGTAATTGAAAAAATATGCAACAAAGTTGCAGTTATAGATAACAGTCAAATTGTGGAATGCGGTGATGTAAAGGAAATATTTACAAACCCTAAGTCAGATATGGCAAAACAGCTTATTATACCTAAGGATAGTATTATACGAACTCTCAAATCTGGAAGCTATTTCAGAATTGTATTTGACGGTCATACAACACACAGACCTATACTTTCCGAGCTTGTTCTTGAGTGTAATTATCCAATTAACCTTATATATGCAGACTCTCTTGAAATGCTTAAAGATAATGCTGTAGGTGAAATGGTAATCGAAAAAACAGGTAACGATGATGCAGACAATAAAATAAGAGCCTATCTTAAAAAGAATAATATAAGATATGAGGAGGCGAATAAATAATGATAAATAATATTTGTCTTTTATCTCTCGAAATTACAAAGTATGCAGGTGAAATAGGTGTCGGTATTCTTGAAACGCTATATATGGTAATTGTATCAACATTAATTTCATATATAATCGGACTTCCCTTAGGTATTTTACTATGTGTAACAGACAAGGAAGGAATATGTCCCTGTAAGCCCTTTAACGCAATAGCAGGATTTATAGTAAATTTCTTAAGGTCTGTACCTTTTATTATTTTACTTGTGGCACTTATACCTTTTACAAGAACATTAGTCGGTACAGCAATAGGCTCAACGGCAACAATAGTGCCTCTTGTTATATCTGCTTTTGGCTTTGTTGCAAGAATGGTGGAATCATCAATTAAAGAAGTTGATGCAGGAATAATAGAAGCAGCTGAATCAATGGGTACACCAACATTTAAAATCATTACAAAGGTACTTGTTCCCGAAGCAAAGCCTTCACTTTTAATGGGTAGTGCCATTGCCATAACCACAATACTCGGCTATTCAGCTATGGCAGGTTTTGTAGGCGGCGGCGGACTTGGTGCTATTGCAATAAATTATGGCTACTATCGTTACAACACCGGAGTTATGCTTGTAACAGTTGTATTCCTTGTAATTATAGTTCAGCTTTTCCAGGAAATAGGTATTAGAGCAACAAGAGTTACAGACAAAAGAATTAAGTAATTAAAGGAATAATCCTTAAAATAAAAAATGAAAAGAGGTTTTAAAATGAAAAAATTATTAACTATTTTAGGTACAGCTTTACTTAGTACAGCCCTTTTAGTCGGCTGTGGCACAACTGCAACAGAGGGTGAAGGCAGCTCAGCAGAAAACAGCACTATTACCGTTGCAGCCACACCTGCACCACATGCAGAAATACTTAATGTAGCAAAGGAAGTTCTTGCAGAGCAAAATATTAATCTTGAAATTAAGGAATTTAATGATTATGTTTTGCCTAACAACGCTACAGAAAATGGTGAAGTTGATGCAAATTATTTCCAGCATACACCATATTTAAATGACTTTAATGCTGAAAACGGTACTCACCTTGTACCTGTTGCAGCCATTCACTATGAACCATTCGGTATATATGCAGGCAAGACTTCAAGTATTGATGCTTTAGCTGAGGGTGCTAAAATTTCCGTACCTAATGATACAACTAACGAGGCAAGAGCATTACTTCTTCTTGAAGCTCAGGGACTTATTAAGCTTAAGGAGGGTGCAGGACTTACAGCTACAAAACTTGATATTGTAGAAAATCCTAAAAATATTGACATTCAGGAAATTGAAGCTGCACAGCTTGCAAGAACATTAGCTGATGTTGACCTTGCGGTTATTAATGGTAATTATGCTATTCAGGCAGGCTTAAAGGTATCTGATGCCCTCGCAGTTGAAGCACAGGATTCCGAGGCTGCACAAACATATGCAAATGTTGTTGTAGTTAAAGAAGGCAACGAAGAAAATGAAAATATTAAGGCTTTGGTTGCCGCTCTTGAAAGCGATGCTGTTAAGCGGTTTATAGAAGATAACTATGAAGGCGCTGTAGTTCCTATGTTTTAATTTATAATATTTAAGGCTGTCGAAATCGACAGCCTCATTTTTTAACATAAAACCTCACCTTGAATGCAACATTAATTCAACACAGCCTCAGCACACCTTACTCCGTCAACGGCAGCAGACATTATTCCTCCTGCATAGCCACAGCCCTCACCACAGGGATAAAGCCCCTCCACATTAGTTGACATATAATTTTCTCCCCTTGTTATCCTAACAGGTGATGAAGAACGGCTTTCAACGGCAGTCATTATTGCATCATCACAGGCAAAGCCCTTAATTTTTTTATCCATTTCATTAAGAGCTAAAACAAAGGATTCATTCATAAAATCAGGAAAAACAGTTCTTATATCCGTATATTTTACACCCGGTCTATAGCTTGGCAACACATTGCCTACATTAGTTGAAGGAACATTTTTAATAAAGTCCCCTACTTTCTGCACAGGTGCATTGTAATTACTTCCACCTGCCACAAAAGCATTACTTTCAAGACTTCTTTGCATTTCCACACCCGCAAGAACATAGTCCGAGCCAAAATCCTCGGTATTTATACCAATAAGCAAAGCTGAATTTGCATTTTCTCTATCTCTCAAATAGTAACTCATACCGTTTGTAACAACTCTATTTTCTTCAGATGCAGCGGCTACAACCACACCTCCCGGGCACATACAGAATGTATATGCACTTCTTCCGTTAGGCAAATGGGCAACCAGCTTATAATCAGCAGCAGGCAGATACTTTGCAAAATCTCCGTACTGTGCCCTGTTTATCATATCCTGTTTATGCTCAATTCTCACACCCATTGCAAAAGGCTTCTGAATAATATTAACACCCTTTTTATAAAGCATTTCAAAAGTATCTCTTGCTGAGTGACCTATGGCAAGAATAACATTATCTGTTATATATTCATTATTGTTTACAACAACAGATCTTACTCTGCCATTTTCAATATTTATATCACTTACATTGCTGTTAAAATAAATTTCTCCTCCAAGAGAAATTATTTCTTTCCTTATATTCCTTACAACATCTATAAGTTTGTCTGTACCAATATGAGGCTTAGCATCATATAAAATTTCTTCCGGTGCACCAAACCTTACAAGCTCTCTTAAAACATAGTGACATCGTATATCCTTAATACCCGTAGTCAGCTTGCCGTCTGAAAATGTGCCTGCGCCTCCCTCGCCAAACTGTACATTCGATTTTGTATCAAGTATACCTGTTTTCCAAAATATATCAATAACCTTTTGCCTTTCCTCAACAGAATAGCCTCTTTCAAATATAATCGGCTTTGCTCCTGCCTTGGCAAGAGTAAGCCCTGCAAGCATACCTGCCGGTCCAAAACCTATAACAACAGGTCGATTTTTAAGCCTGTTTTCTTTTACTATATGATACTCAAATTCTTTTACCTTTGAAACATTTTTTATTTTTAAATATCTTTCCTCCTTATCCGTACTTACTTCAACAGACAATATATAGCATACATCAGACTTGTCCCTTGCATCAACGGATTTTTTCACAAGTTTTACGAAATTAATCTTTTTACACTTCAATATTTTACAGCACTTTTCAGCTAAAAGCTCATCAGTTATTTTATTTTTAACAGATAGTTTTATGTTTGAAATTTTAAGCATAACTACTCCTTTACTGCTGCTGACCTACCTGCCAGTCTGCCGCTGCTCCATGCCCACTGTAAATTGTATCCGCCACAGTCACCATAAATATCAAGAACTTCTCCGCAGGCATAAAGTCCTTTAACAATATTAGATTCCATTGTCCTAAAATTAAATTCATCTGTAATAGCACCGCCTGCCGTAACCTGAGCATTTTGAAAGCCTTTAGTTCCCTTAATTTCAAGTACATATTCTTTAATATTTGATGCCATTGACCACATAATGGAATTTTTCAGATCACAAACCTTATATGAAAGTTTTTCTATACCGCTACGTCTTGCGATTAAATTGCCAATTCTTTTATTTAAAAGACCAACAAAATAATTTTCCATAGTCAAATGCCCCAAACTGTCCTTTCTGCTGTCAAGAATATCATAAACCTGCTTTGGTGAATATTCAGGCATAAAGTCAAGAAAAACATTTAAATCGGTTTTAAAAGCAGCTTTTGCTGAAAGCTGAAATACGGGAGGTCCTGAAATTCCATAATCCGTAAAAAGTACCTCGCCGTATTCCTCTCCTATTATATTATCTCTGTATACAAGGCTTACATTGCCTGTAAACTTTATACCCTGAAGACTTTTGACCTCCTTGGGATCAGTCTTAAACTGAACAAGAGCAGGTGCTGTATCAGAAATTTTATGCCCCATTTTTTCAAGAAGCTTAAAGCAGGAACCATCTGAACCAAGAGCAGGAGAAGCACAGCCGCCGCCTGCAATAATTACTCTCTCAGCAAGAATAACTCTGCCATCTTTAGCCTCAAGCCTAAAAAATTTCTTATTTCTCTTTATATCAACAACTTGAAATCCGCTTATTATTTCTACATTAAGTCTTGCAAGTTCATTTCGCAAAGCATCAGACACAGCAGATGCCTGCTCAGAAAAAGGATAAAGCTTACCGTTTTTTTCTTCTTTTGGAAAAACTCCAAGCTGATTAAAAAAGTTTACCGTATTATTTACATCAAACTCATTCAATGCATAAGAAACAAAATTTTTGTCACGTCCATAATAATTATTTACACAGGCATTAATATTGCTGTAATTGCATCGTCCGTTACCTGTTGCAAGTATTTTCTTGCCCACTCTGTCAAGTCTTTCCAGTATTATTATTTCAATATTAGTATTTGTGCGTACTGCTTCAATGGCTGCCGTCATACCGGAAGCACCGCCTCCTATTATAGCTAATTTCATTTTTAACTCCTTACACCTGACCAAAAAATCCCCAACAAATTGTCAGGGATTTTTTGTGTATTTTATTCTTCATTTATACCTATTACAACAACTATATCATGATCTGAAGTTTTTGCTGAATCAACAATAATTTCAGAACCTTGGAATACCTCCTGCACAGACTTACCCATACCCTCTGACTTAACAAAAATACGGGTATTATCAGTTTTTTCATCTGTATAGGTACCAATGGATGTAACATTGTAACCCAAGCCTAAAAGTTTTGACTGAACAGCAGATGCCTTGCCGTTAGTATATCCTCCGTTAAGCACCTGAATATCAAGTGTCTTATCATCATAGGTTGGCTCAGCAGCAGTCTGATTACCTGTTTCAGCAGCAGCTGCAGCTCTTTCAGCCTGAATTTCACTTACAGGTTTCTGGAATACATCATAGCAAAGCGCCTCAACCTCTTGGTCATTAAGTACCCAACCTCCAGTAATACCATCTCTTCCGCCAATATCTCCGGGCATAGTATATGTAACAATATTATCGGTATTGAAATCCTTAACAACTGACATATACTTAATAGCATCAGTAAGTTTAACATCAGTATCAACATATTTAAAAAATGTGGTCAAGTAAGCTGAAGCATTTTTAAAGAATGTATCCTTGTTAACAAGCTGCTTTAAAAGCTCCTTACAAAAATTCTGCTGAGTTGCAACTCTGTCAATATCCTGATTGTCATAACCATATCTGTATCTGACAAGTCCCTGTGCATCCTTACCGTTAAGAGTCTGCATACCTGCTTTAAGATGAATACTTAAATCCTGTGTAGGATCATCATAATCCATATTCATAGGCACATTATACTGAACTCCGCCTATGGCATCAATAAGGTAATTAAAGGCATCAAAGCTAACTTTACAATAATAGTCAATTGACACACCGCCTATCATTTCCTCAAGCTCTGATTTAAGCATAGGAATACCATATTTTTCCTGACCGTAGTGGGTAATGGCATTAATTTTCATAGTCTTTCTGCCGGGTTCAGGATATTCCTCATTAAGCATACGGAACTGTTCGTCATCAACCTCAATAATGGTATCTCTTGGCACTGATATAATAGTCAGCTCATCTAAGGTCTGATTATAGCAGCATACCATAATAGTATCTGTTCTGTCGCCCTGCTGATCTGTACCCAAAATAGCAAATACCGTTCTTTCTTTAAGTTTAGGCTTTACTATCTGTTCAATAAAACTTGGATTATCAGAACCATCAGGCACACTATTATCATCTTCTAAATAATATTGATAACCAAAGTAGCCGAGAGCACCTACACAGTATATCAAAAGTACCATAGAAAGCACCATAAAAAATTTCGCCTTTAAGCTGCGCCTTTTTTTATGCTTTTTTCCTCTCCTGCCCTTAGATGAGGAGCTGCTTTGACTTTCGCGATTTTCTTCATAATCATCGTATCTGTCGTATCTGTCTTTACTCATTATATAACCTCCGAGAGGATTATTTACCAGGTTTAAAAGAACTCTTTAATGATACAATTCTGTTAAACACAAGGTTGTCCTCTGTACAATGCTTACTGTCTGCAATAAAGTAACCGTTTCTCATAAACTGAAATCTGTCCATAGGCTTTACAGTCTTAATTGATGGCTCAATATAAGCAGTAACAGTCTTTAATGAATTAGGGTTAAGACTGTAACCATTATCTGATGTTTCATCAGCTACAACAAGATTTTCATAGAGATTAACCTGTGCATTAACTGCTGTAGCACAATTTACCCAGTGAATAGTACCCTTAACCTTCCTTGCAGTAAAATCAAGTCCTGATTTTGTAGCTGGGTCATAAGTACAGTGAATTTCTGTTATATTACCATTTTCATCTTTAACAAAATCGGTACAGGTTACAAAATATGCACCCTTAAGTCTTACTTCCTTACCCGGAGCAAGTCTGAAAAACTTTTTAGGAGGTTCCTCCATAAAGTCCTCTCTTTCAATATAAAGCTCTCTTGAAAATGGCACCATTCTCTTACCAAAGCTTTCATCCTTAGCATGATTTTCAATTTCAAGCATTTCTGTCTGACCTTCTGGATAGTTTGTAATAACAAGTTTAACAGGGTCAAGAACAGCCATAACAACAGGCGTCTTTGGCTGCAAATCCTCTCTTACATAATAATCCAGCTGTGCAAGGCTTACAACGGAATTTGCTTTTGCAACACCTACGCTTGCACAAAAATTCCTGATTGATTCAGGAGTATAACCACGTCTTCTTATACCTGAAAGAGTAATAAGTCTTGGGTCATCCCAACCGTCTACCTGATTGGTTTCAACAAGGTTTCTCAAATATCTCTTACCCATTATGGTATCTTCAAGATTAAGCTTTGCAAACTCAATCTGTCTTGGTTTAACAGGGAAATTAGTACTAATATTTTCTACTACCCAATTATATAATGGTCTGTGATCTTCAAACTCCATTGTACATATTGAATGAGTAATGCCCTCAATGGCATCCTCAACAGGGTGAGCAAAATCATACATAGGATAAATACACCACTTATCACCTGTTGCATGATGTGTCATATGAGCAATTCTGTAAATAACGGGATCCCTCATATTTATATTAGGTGATGTCATATCAATTTTAGCTCTCAGGGTTTTTTCACCATCAGCAAACTCACCATTTTTCATTCTTTCAAAAAGGTCAAGATTCTCTTCAACACTTCTGTTTCTGTAAGGACTTTCCTTACCCGGTTCTGTTAATGTACCTCTTGAAAGCCTAACCTCCTCTGCCGTCATATCACAAACAAAGGCAAGCCCCTTTTTAATAAGCTCAACAGCATATTCATACATTTTATCAAAATAGCTTGAAGCAAAGAAAAGTCTTTCTTCCCAATCAAAGCCAAGCCACTTTATGTCATTCTGAATGGAATTTACAAACTCAGTATCTTCCTTTGCAGGGTTTGTGTCATCAAATCTTAAATTACACTTACCGCCATATTGTTCTGCAAGTCCGAAATTAAGGCAAATACTTTTTGCATGACCCAAATGAAGATAGCCGTTAGGCTCAGGCGGAAATCTAGTAACAACTTTAGATGTATCTTCCAAATCTTCCTCGATAATGGTGTTTATAAAATTACCATACACTGTTTCTTTATTCTCATTATTGCCTTCCATAGTTACCTCCTAAAAGCCTTTAGTTTCAAAATCTTTATGATAAAAGCATTTGCCGCAATGAGGACAAATACCGAAACGCAAAATGCTGTCATCTATGTCATTAGAGAGTGTAAAGTCAAGCATAACCTTGACTTCATTATTATTACAGCTATGATGCTGATAATAATAATTTGAAGTTTCAA